>CAZZKU010000193.1:0-2527 GCA_964654635.1 uncultured Piscirickettsiaceae bacterium
AATTGGTTTGGTAACGCTAATTCTTTTTTTCCGAACTCAATAATTTATCTAACTTACTATTAAGCTCTGCCAACTGGTCTTCAATTGCCACTTGGCGTGCCTCTGCTTTTGCTAGCTGTGACTCATTATCTTTCGTATTCATTTTTTTATGTTCTTCATCTAATACTTCCACCACGATACCAATCATCATGTTTAAAAATACAAATGCAGAGAAGAAAATAAAGGTCAAGAAATAAACCCAACTCAACCCATACACCGTCATGGTTTCATACATAACATCCGTCCAATCTTCAAAGGTTGCCACCCTGAACAGAGTCAATAAAGAAATACCCAAATCACCCCATAAAACAGGATTAATATTCTCAAACAGGATATTACCAATAACTGCGTAAATATAAAAAATAATAAACATCAATAAAGCAACATAGCCCATTCTAGGCAAGGCACTTAATAAAGCACTAACCAACACCCGAAATTCAGGAATAAAAGAAATTAACCGCATCACCCTAAACAAGCGTAACATTCTAGCTATTAAAGCATATTCAGAGTTGTCTAATGGAATTAAGCTAATCACCACGATGACAAAATCAAAGACATTCCAGCCTTTTTTGAAAAAGTTTAAAAACTTCTGTTCTGCCGCCACTCTAAGCAATATTTCAAACAAAAAGAAAATGGTTACCGCATAATCAAGCCCCCATAAGATAGTCATTGGCCAACCCGTAACCTCATAAGTCTTCACCCCAATTAAAACGGAGGAAAAAATAATAATGCCAATTACAAACATCTCAAATACTTTGTTATCGCGCACTTCTTGTAATTTAACTTGTAGTCCCATACATCTTTACCCTGAAAAATAATTATGTCATATTGTAAACTTTATTGATTTGTATATAGAAAAATTCAAGCTAGAATAACAGTAAGCTAATTGTTAAAATGAGCTACTACAATAAGCTTAGGAAAAACAATGTCAAAAATAACACTACTAGGTTACGGAGACTGTGAATTTAACGGAGAGTTTTCTCTGTTAGAATGCTTAGATGATGCTGGCTTCGACATACCCTATAGTTGCCGAGGAGGAAACTGTGGAGCTTGTGAAGTGCAATTATTAAGCGGAGAAGTTGAACATATTCAAGACCCCAGTTACGACTCAATGGAAGGCGGTATATTAACCTGTTGTGTCATACCTACTTCTGATGTAGAAATAGAACTGATATAAAACCCTTTCTCATAAAACGCAAAAAGCCAAGTAAACCACCTAAATGGTTTACCTGGCTTTTCTTTATCCTATGACTTCTACTTATTTTGCACCAATAAGAGACAAGTATCTATTAATCAACTTAGGTGGTAATGGAATATAACCATCTTTAACCACATGTTGCTGACCTTGTTGCGAAAGCACCAAGGTTAAAAATTCTTTAACAACCGGCTCTAATTCTTTATTAGGTGCTTTATTAACATAAACATAAAGTACGCGTGCTAAAGGGTAGCTTCCATTTAAAGAGTTTTCAGGGTTAGCTTCTACAAATGGCTTACCCTCTTTTTTAGCTATTTTAACAGCTTTTACACCCGCTGTTTTATAACCAATTCCTGAATAACCAACTCCGTTTAGAGAGGCAGAAACAGACTGGACAACAGAAGCCGAACCTGGTTGTTCGTTTACATTCGGACTAAAATCACCCTTACATAAGGCTTTCTTTTTGAAAAAACCATAAGTTCCAGATACTGAATTACGACCATATAACTGAATAGACCTATCCGCTAGCTTACCTTCAACCCCAGCATCACCCCAAGTAGCAATTTTTGCTGGTGCGCCACATTGTCTATTGGCTGAAAACATAGCATCAACTTGAGGAATCGTTAATTCATTAATCGGGTTATCTTTATGTACATAAACCGCCAAAGCATCAATTGCCACTCCAATAGCAGTTGGCTTATAACCATGTCTTTTTTCAAACATGGTAATTTCATTTGATTTCATTTTACGGCTCATCGGGCCAATATTTGAAGTAGATTCTGTTAAAGCCGGTGGAGCATGAGAAGAACCAGCGGCTTGAATTTGAATTTGAACATTAGGGTAAGTACGCTTAAACTCTTCTGCCCATAAAGTCATTAAGTTAGCCAAAGTATCAGAACCAACAGAGGTTAATTTTCCAGAAACACCCGCTACTTTTTCGTAGTCAGGAATTGAAGGATCTACACCCGCTGAAAGAGTTTGGGTAGAAAAAAATGCAGTCGCTACGCCCATTGCTAAAATTAACTTGTTTCTCATATCATTACCTTTTAAATTAAATTGATATTGCTGAATGTTTACAGGCACTATTATTGCCTTGTTAAATAACAAACAAATTAACAATAGATGACAGTTATATGACACTCATCAACTTAATCGCTTCAAAAGTACACTGCTCTCGTACCTGTTGCCTATTGCCTGTAAAATAAAATTTTTGCGTTTGGGTTGGCTTATTATCAAAAGCCCAAGCAACCCAAACAGTACCAACGGGTTTATCAGCAGAACCGCCACCAGGTC
>CAZZKU010000194.1:0-2505 GCA_964654635.1 uncultured Piscirickettsiaceae bacterium
TTTAAGTTTAAGTTTAAGTTTAAGTTTAAATAAGGTTTAGTTGTTTTTTAGCTTGTTTAACATCAAGAATAATTTGGGATTTAAGTTCATCTATCCCGTTAAACTTTTGTTCGGGTCGAATAAATTGATGTAATTTTATGCTGACATATTGTCCGTAAACATCGGTGTTCCAATTGAATAAATGTACTTCAATCGAGGGTCTTTGTCCATCAATAGTCGGGCGAATACCAATATTAGCTATGCCTGGAATTTCTTGCTCTGCTGAGTTTCCAGGTAATCCTGTAACATAAACACTGTAAACACCTTCAACAGGCATTTTTTTTCGTTTAGGGTTTAGGTTTAAAGTGCGAAAGCCAAATTGGCGACCTAGCTTTTTACCATGAATAACTCGCCCCCTAAATTCAAAGGGTTTTCCCAGTAAAGTTTTAGCTTGTTCTAAGTCGTGTTCGAGCAGGGTTTGGCGAATTCGGGTGCTACTTACTCTTTGTGAGGTTATTTGAAAGGTGGGTTGTTGCTCAACTTCCATGCCTAGCTCTTTACCTTTGTTTTTTAAAAAAGCAAAGTCACCACTGCGATTTTTAGCGAACTTAAAATCGTCGCCTATAATTATTTTTTTTACATTTAATTTGTTTACTAATAGCTGTTCAACAAAGTTGTTAGCAGATTGGTTGGCGAACTCATTATTAAACTTTAATAAAAGCACGATATCAACTAAGCCTGATTCCCGAAGGTTTTCTAGCTTTTCGCGTAAGTTCATTAGCCTAACAGGAGATTTTGTAGCACAGAAAAACTCAACTGGTAAAGGCTCAAATAGCATAACGACATTAGGCAAGTTTAATTTTAATGATTTTTGTCGTAAGTGGCTTAGTATTTTTTGATGCCCCAAATGCACGCCATCAAAATTTCCAATGGTTAAAACACATCCTTTTGCTAATAAAGAACGGTTTGAATCTAAATTATGAAGACCACGGATAAGTTGCATGAGCGATATTAATAGTTAATTTTTAGATTTAAACGATAGATTATACCTATTTTTGTAAGTTAAAACGCATTGAAAAGTCAATAGCTTGTATATTTTTGGTAATCGCTCCAGTAGAGATGAAATCTACCCCTGTGGTTGCTAGTTCTGCTAGTCGGTTTATTTCTACATTGCCTGATACTTCTAGTTTGGCTTGGTGAGTTGGGTGAGCCTTGTTTAAGTTGACTGCTTGTTTAATTAAGTCGGTAGAAAAATTGTCTAGCATAATAATATCGGCTTTAGCATTTAAAGCCTCGGTTAGTTCTGCTAGGTTTTCAGTTTCTACTTCTACTTTAATCCCAGGGTGTAACTTTTTGGCACGGATGACTGCATTGGTAATACCTTTGGCTGCCATGATATGATTTTCTTTAATTAAAATAGCATCATACAAGCCTACTCGGTGATTGGTTCCGCCACCGCATTTCACAGCGTATTTTTGGGCAAGGCGAAGCCCTGGTATGGTTTTTCGTGTGTCTAATAATTTGGTAGGGCAGTTTTTTAAAAAACTAACATATTCAGCGGTAATGGTTGCGGTCGCCGATAAGGTTTGTAGAAAGTTTAACGCACTTCGTTCAGCCGTTAACAGTACGTTGGCGTTACCTGAAAGCTCACAAATAAGCGTGTCTTTTTTAACGCTTTGACCTTCTTTTACTAACCACGTTATTTCAATTTCTTTATTAAACTGTTTTGCAACCTGTTCAAATACAGCATCAAACCAAGGTCGTCCACAAATAATGGCAGGCTCTTTGGCTATAATCGTTGCGGTCGCTGTAGAGGAACTAGGAATTAAGTTTGCGGTTAGGTCTCCCGTGCCTATATCTTCGGCAAGGGATTGTTTAATATTAATGCTTAAATCTTTAAAAAAATTAATCTCTGACATTTTTGTTACTTTAATCCGTCATTATAGAGTTTTTAATTATATAATTTTATAGATTAAATTTAAGGAATAAAGATGGAAGAGACTAGGTTTTTGTTAGATACGGCAGTTTATCTCCCTAGCCCTAATTTTGATACTCGTCCAAATGAGGAAGATATTAGCTTGGTGGTGATTCATGGCATTAGTTTGCCACCTGGAAAATTTGGTGGCAGTGCCGTAGAAGATTTTTTCTGCAATAAATTAAATTTTAATGAGGATATTAGTTATGTCGAAATAGCAAATTTAAAGGTGTCTGCTCATCTGTATATTAAAAGAAATGGCGATACTATTCAATTTGTCCCTTTCAATAAACGAGCTTGGCATGCAGGAGTTTCAGAATTTAAAGGACGGGAAGCTTGTAATGATTTTTCGATAGGAATTGAATTAGAAGGAACTGATGATGTGGTTTATACCGCAGAACAATATAAAAGCCTATCAACAGCCTTGTCTAGTATTGCTACTATGTACCCAGCTATAAAAAAAGAGTCTATTGTCGGACACGAACATATTGCACCAGGCAGAAAAACCGACCCTGGCAAGTTTTTTGATTGGTCTAAGATTAAGTTTTAAG
>CAZZKU010000195.1:0-2493 GCA_964654635.1 uncultured Piscirickettsiaceae bacterium
CCCTCTTGTAGGTAACTAGGCAGTTCATCAAAATCTTTTTTATTTTCCGCAGGAATGATTAAAGTTTTTATACCAATTCTTCTAGCGGCAATTACTTTTTCACGAATACCACCTACTGCCAAAACTTGCCCTGTTAAACTTAATTCACCCGTCATAGCAACAGGCAATTTTACCGGCTCTCCACGAGCTAAAGATAATAATGCCGTTGCAATCGTTATGCCAGCACTGGGTCCATCTTTTGGGGTTGTTCCATCTGGCACATGAATATGCACAAATGCCTTGTCAAAAAAAGTGGGGTCAGCTTTAAATGATTTTAGATTTGCGCTAATAAAGCTATAAGCAATCCCTGCTGATTCTTGCATGACATCGCCTAGTTGCCCAGAAAGTTTGAACCCTCGGCTTAAAGTATGGACTTTGCTGGCTTCAATGGTCAGGGTTGCACCGCCCATAGAAGTCCAAGCCAGTCCTGTTACTGTACCCAACTGTTGGTTTATTTTTTCAGCAACAAAACGAGGTTGTCCAAGCAAAAATTCTAAATCACTTACTTTAACGGTTTTTTCGGTTAACTCTTCGGTTACAAATTTAACTGCCAGTTTCCGAATTATTTTAGCCAATTGTTTCTTTAAATTACGCACACCTGCTTCACGAGCATAGCCTTCAATTATCTGTTTAATCGTGGCAGGGGTAAATTTAATTTGTTGTTTGCTAAAGCCTGCTTCATTTAATAGCGTTGGCAACAGGTGGCGTTTGGCGATGAGTATTTTTTCTTCGGTAATATAACCCGACAAACGAATCACTTCCATTCTATCTAACAGCGGAGCAGGGATACTATCAAGCGTATTGGCAGTACAAATGAAAACAGTTTTAGATAAATCAAAGCGAATGTCCATGTAGTGATCCATAAACGCATTATTTTGTTCAGGGTCTAATACTTCCAGCAAAGCGGAGGCAGGGTCGCCTTGGTAAGAAGAGCCCATTTTATCAATTTCGTCTAACATAATAACCGGGTTGGCTGTTTGGCAGTCTTTTAAAGCTTGAATAAATTTGCCAGGCATGGCTCCAACATAAGTGCGTCTATGTCCTTTAATTTCAGCTTCATCTCGCATGCCACCTACTGAAAACCGATAAAATTTTCTGCCCATGGTCTTGGCAATTGATTTTCCAATAGACGTTTTACCAACACCAGGAGGTCCCACTAAACAAATGATGGAACCAGATATTTCACCTTTTAAAGCACCAATGGCTAAAAACTCTAAAATACGGTCTTTTACATCAGTTAGCCCATCATGCCCTTTGTCGAGTATTTTCTTGGCTCTTTTAAGGTTGGTTTTGTCTTTAGAAAAAGTTTGCCAAGGCAGTTGAGTTACCCAGTCTAACCAGTTTCGAGCCGTACCATATTCGGGTGATTGTGGGTCAAGTACGGCAAGTTTGTCTAGTTCTTCATCTACTTTTTTTTGTGCTTCATCGCTAAGGGTTAGTTTTTTTAAGCGTTGATAAAATTTGTCTGCATCGGCAGTTGGGCTATCTTTTTTAATGCCCAACTCTTTTTGAATTTCTTTAAGCTGTTGGCGTAATAAAAATTCATGCTGTTGGTCGCTTATTTTATCTTCAACACGCTCTCTTATCTCAAATTGAATTTTGGTGGCTTTTAGTTCCTGTTGAAATAGTTTTTGTACTTTTTTTAGCCGTTCAATTAGGTTGTAAGTATCCAAGATGTCTTGTAATTTTGAATTTTCTGCGGTGGTTAAGCTGGCGGCAAAGTCGGCAAGGTGTTCGGAATCTGTGGCACTATAACGGTTTAGAAAAAATTTGAGTTCTTCACTATATAAAGGATTAAGAGGCAACAGTTCTTTAAAGTCGTTCATAATCGCTAAAGAATAGGCTTTTAACTCTTCTTCTGAGTTATTAAGCGAGTCTTTAGGATAAAAAATTTCGGCATGATAAGGTTGGCTATCAGACTTCCAAGCTCTAATTTGAAAGCGAGAAATACCTTCTGCGATAAGCTGAATATGGTCATCTTTAAATTTAGGGTCGTGGATTTTAACCAAAGTGCCTGTTTTCGAAAAGTCGCTAGGAGAGGCATTGTGGTGGTCATCGGCATTGACAAAAATAATACCAATATATTTTTGCTGGCTTTCAATCGCCTTTAGAATAGTCTCTTCCCAAAGCTCTTTACTTAAAATAACAGGTAAGGTCTGACCAGGAAAAAAAGGTCGGTCTTTAACGGGCAATAAAAAAATTTCTTGTGGAAGCGGTTTTTTATCTTTAATTATTTCATGGATACTCTGTTCTATTTTAGATATTAACTCATCTTCATTGGTATTAGAATCCAAAATAGGTGGTTCTGTTGGTTCTTCTATACTGATAGCTTTGGTATCGTCATTTTCAAGGTTATTGTTTTCGTTGCTCATTTAAATTAACTGTAATTTTTTATATTGAATATTTAATATAGATGAATTACGGTTTTTCAAGTGAAAAACAGAGTGTAGGGGG
>CAZZKU010000196.1:0-2395 GCA_964654635.1 uncultured Piscirickettsiaceae bacterium
GGTTTGTTTGTAGCTTTTAATAATATTGAAAATAATCAAGTCGCATCAAAACCTATTCCTGCAGAATTTGAAGTGATAGGCTTTTATTTTAAATATGAAAAACATTTTGTTTATTGGAAGTATTTAGATAATGGTGATATAGGTATTGTGACGATATTGCATGAAAAAATGCACCAAATAAAACATTTCTCACAACTTTCTTGGGAAAAATAAATGAATATATTAATTGGTGTAACAGGTGGTATAGCGGCGTATAAGTCGTTAGAATTGGTTCGTTTGTTTGTTAAAGCCAATCACCAGGTTCAAGTGGTGATGACTGAAGGGGCAAAGGCTTTTATTCAACCTTTATCTTTCCAGGCATTATCAGGAAAGCCTGTGCGAGATAGTTTGTTTGATGCGAATCAAGAAGCGGGTATGGGGCATATTGAGCTGGCTCGTTGGGCAGATGTCATCGTGGTCGCACCCGCTTCTGCGGAAACCATTGCTAAATTAAGAATGGGGCGGGCGAATGATTTATTAACCACTTTATGCCTTGCAACCAGTAAACAAATTGTTATCGTGCCATCTATGAATAGCTTTATGTGGGAAAATGTTGCCACAATGGACAATGTAGCAACGTTACAACAACGTGGTTTTATTGTAATGCAACCTGATGCGGGTGAACAGGCTTGTGGTGAAGTCGGCACGGGTAGAATGCCTGAGCCAACAGCTATTTTTGATGCGGTTGTAAATAATTTGGCTCAAGTTATTACAGAAAAAACAGCGTTAGAATCGCTAGTTAATGATTTGAAAAAATATTGGCAAGGAAAAAAAATATTATTAACCGCAGGGCCTACCTTTGAAAATATTGACCCTGTTCGCTTTATCGGCAATAAAAGTTCTGGAAAAATGGGGTTTGCTATTGCAGAAGCGGCGGTTAAATTAGGGGCAGAAGTTACTCTGATAGCAGGGCCTGTTACTTTATCCCCTCCATTAAATGTTAAGTGTATTGATGTTTATTCGGCAGAAGATATGTTTGATGCGGTGCAAAAGCTGTATAAAAAAACAGACTTTTTTATTGCGGTAGCCGCCGTTGCGGACTATCGAGTTGCAGAAGCATCATTACAGAAAATTAAAAAACAAAGCCCAGCTGAAAATTTAACACTAGAGTTGGTACAGAACCCTGATATTGTAAAATGGGTGGCTAACCAACAAGATAAACCTTTTGTAGTAGGCTTTGCGGCCGAAACAGAAAATGTAGTGGCTTATGCAAAAAAGAAATTACAAGCCAAAAAATTAGATTTAATTTGTGCGAATCAAGTTGGTAATGGAAAAGGGTTTGAGTCTGCTGATAATCAATTGACTTTAATTAGCGAACATAAAGAACTTGTTTTAGCCCATTCTAGTAAAAAACAACAGGCTTATAAATTATTAGAATTTATAAAGGAGTTAACATGACATTAAAAGTACAGTATAAGATTTTAGATAAACGCCTAGGTAATGAAATTGAATTGCCAAAGTATGGAACAGAAGGTTCAGCAGGTTTAGATTTAAGAGCGTGCCTTGATGAAAATTTAATACTAGAACCAGGAGAAACTATTTTAATACCAACCGGTATGGCAATCCATTTAGAGGATCCTGGTTATGCGGCTATGTTATTACCGCGTTCTGGTTTAGGGCATGAGAACGGTATAGTATTAGGTAATTTAGTCGGTTTGATTGATTCAGATTACCAAGGGCCATTAATGGTTTCTTGTTGGAATAGAGGTGATAAGCCCTATACTATTGAAGTGGGTACGCGTATTGCTCAAATGGTTATAGTGCCAGTATTACAAGCAGAATTTAGTTTAGTAGAAGAGTTTGGTGATGCAACCGAACGTGGTGAAGGTGGCTTTGGTCACACGGGAGTAAAATAATGCCAACATTTGACATAGTTTCAAAATTAGATAAGCACGAATTAACCAATGCAATTGATCAAGCCAATAAAGAGGTAACGACCCGTTATGACTTTAAAGGAACGGATTCTGAATTCGAGCTAAAAGATACAACGGTCAATATGATTACCCAGTCTGATTTTCAATTGGATCAAATGTACGATATTTTGGTACAAAAAGTCAATAGACGTGGTATTGATATTAAGTGTATGGAGCGTGGCGATGCGGACATTCAGTTAAAAACGGCCAAACAAAGTATTGAAATGAAAGAGGGGTTAGATGCACCTCTGGCAAAGAAAATTATTAAAGCGATTAAAGAATCAAAACTAAAAGTTCAAGCTGCCATCCAAGGTGACTCTATTCGAGTAACGGGCAAGAAGCGTGATGACTTACAAGGTGTGATGCAGTTGTTAAAATCGATGGAAGATTTGGACTTACCATTGCAGTTTAATAATTTTAGGGATTAATGGGTTCTAAACAAT
>CAZZKU010000197.1:0-2382 GCA_964654635.1 uncultured Piscirickettsiaceae bacterium
TAATGATAGATAATTACGATTCTTTTACCTACAACCTAGTTCAATATTTTGGTGAATTAGGTCAAGAGGTTGTGGTGCATCGAAATGACCAAATAGATATAGCAGGAATTGAAGCTTTAAACCCTGAATATTTAATCATCTCACCAGGGCCTTGTACGCCAACAGAGGCAGGCGTATCGGTAGAAGCGATTAAGCATTTTGCAGGAAAAATTCCTATTTTAGGAGTCTGCTTAGGGCATCAATCTATTGGTCAAGCCTTTGGTGGCGACGTGGTGCGAGCCAAATCGGTTATGCATGGTAAAACTTCTCCCGTGTTTCACCACGATAAAGGTTGTTTTAAAAACCTAGCCAATCCAGTACAAACCACCCGTTATCACTCCTTGGTGCTAGATAAAAATACCCTGCCAGATTGTCTAGAAATTACTTCATGGACAGAAAATGAAGACGGCTCATTTGATGAAATAATGGGCGTTAAGCATAAAACCTTAGCCATAGAAGGGGTTCAGTTTCACCCAGAATCTATTTTGACAGAGCAAGGAATTGAGATGCTAAAAAACTTTTTGGAGCAGAACAAATGAAAGTTTTTCTTGAACAGTTGCTTAATAAAAAAGACCTAAGCAATGAACAGATGACTAGCGTGATGAAGTCGTTAATGACTGGTAAGGCAACAGACGCACAAATTGCCGCAATTTTAATTGCCTTGCGAATGAAAGGCGAAAGTATTGCAGAAATAACCGCCGCGACTCAAGTAATGCGTTCATTAGCAACGGGTGTCAATATCGCCGACAAAAAACATCTAGTCGATACCTGTGGCACAGGTGGCGATGGTGCGAATACCTTTAATATCTCTACCGCATCTGCTTTTGTTGCCGCCGCCGCTGGTGCTACCGTTGCCAAGCATGGTAATCGTTCAATATCGAGTAAGTCAGGCAGTGCCGATGTTTTGGAAACCGCTGGTGTAAACTTGAGCTTATCGGCAGAACAAGTTGCTGAATGTGTTGCACAAACTGGACTAGGTTTCATGTTTGCCCCAGCTCATCATAGTGCAATGAGACATGTTATTGGCGTACGCAAAGAGCTAGCAGTAAGAACTATTTTTAACATGTTAGGACCTTTAACCAATCCAGCTAATGCCCCCGCGCAAGTCATTGGTGTTTACGATAAAAGCCTATTAATGCCTTTTGCCGAAGTATTAAAAACGCTCGGTTCAAAACACGTAATGGTGGTGCATGCCGATGTTGGTCTAGATGAAATATCAATGACAGGCAAGACCTCTGTAGCAGAATTGAAAAATGGTAAGATTAGCGAATGGCAAATAAATCCAAAAGACTTTGGAATGAACTATGATTCATTAGACAGTTTAGCGGTTAATTCAGCCACCGAAAGTTTAAGCATGATTAAGCAAGTATTTGATAATAAAGCCAGTGCCGCTTTAGACATAGTTTGTTTAAATGCAGGAGCGTCTATTTATGTATCAGGCTTGGCTCCCTCTTTTGCAGAAGGAGTCACACAAGCACAGGTTGCAATTAAAACAGGCAAAGCAAAACAGAAAATAGCCAGTTTTATCGCAAAAACACAAAGTTTTACGGCTTAAAATAGCTTAAAAACCCTAAAATCGCCAGGGGTGGGGTCTTAAAAAGCTATTAAAATATAGACCACCCCTGGCGATTTTAGGGTTTTTAGCGTTTAAAACAAGCGTTTTAATCGGTTTTAGGACTTAAATTGAAGAAAATAGTTTACATTACATTTGGTTGGGTTTTTGTAGCGATAGGCACGCTAGGTATTTTCTTGCCCCTATTACCGACCACCGTTTTTATGGTTGTTGCGCTAGCTTTATTTTCAAAAAGCTCATCCAGATTCCATAACATGTTACTAAACAATCGTTGGATTGGAGAAGACCTAAAACATTGGCAACAGAATAAATGTATGTTGCCCAAGGTTAAAACAAAAGTCATGTGGATTCTGCTTTTAACCTTTGCCGTTTCTATTTTAATATTAACAGGCAAGCCTCTTATACAGCTCATGCTTATCGTCATTAGCTTGAGCTTATTAATTTTTATTTCCCGTGTACAATCTTGTACACCCACGAAGAATATAGAAAAAAATGAACAGTAAACACAACACACCAGACATACTTAAAAAAATAATCTTTAAAAAGATGGAAGAAATTCAAGCTGGTTGCGAAAAAATTCCGCTACGGGAAATGAAGCAAAAAGCCTTAATGATGTCTACAGAATCAAGCCAAGCCAAAGGCTTTGCCGATGCCATGCAAGCCAAGCTTGATGCAGGGAAGTCTGCGGTTATTGCCGAAATAAAAAAAGCCTCGCCCAGCAAAGGTATTTTACGCGACCCTTTTGACCCAGTTGAAATTGCAAAAAGTTA
>CAZZKU010000198.1:0-2376 GCA_964654635.1 uncultured Piscirickettsiaceae bacterium
CCAGACATGGTTTTGGTCAAATTGTAGTTGTTCTGCCAGGGTCTTCATAAAAAATCCGATAAATGTTTTGTATTTATTATTCTATTTGTGTAAACTTGTTTGAGTAGCCTTGGCTTCTATAGTTTTTTGTAGGGTTATCAGCTATACTTTACCCATTCTAATTTATAAAAAGGTATAAATAAATGAAAAACATGTTAATTGCCGTATCGGCAACAGCTCTATTGTCTGTATCATCCGTGTCTTTTGCTAACAATGCGAATGTTGGTTGTGGACTGGGTTCTATGATTATTAAAGATCAAAGCTCTACTGCTATGCAAGTATTGGCAGTAACAACTAACGGAACTTCTAGTAACCAAACTCTTGGTATCACTTCAGGGACTCTAGGTTGTGCAGCACCAGCTAGGCTTGTTATGAATGACCAAGCTCAAAAGTTTGTAGCGGAAAATATGGACGGTATTGCAGTAGATTTAGCTGCTGGTAAAGGTGAGAACCTAGACACGCTTCTTTCTTTAATTGAAGTTGAAGATAAAGCCGCTGCATCAGCAGTTCTTAAAAGTAACTTTGCAAGCATCTACACTAGTTCAGATGTGACTTCTGCACAAGTTATTGATAACATTATAGCTGTTCTTTAAGTTTTACTTAAGTCTGTTATGATGAAGCAAAAAGGGTTGTTGTTTTTGACTCTTTTTGCTTTAATTTTCCCCCAAATTTCCTATTCTTTTGACTCTAAGTCTCTTGCCGAAACTCGTTATTGGCAAAAATTATTACATGCCAGAGATGGTAAGTCAGAAATAGATTCGCCTAATTTTTTCTTATCGCCTATCGGTAAAGAAGATCCTAAAGCAGAGTTAGAAGCAACTGTTCAAGCTATAAAGTATGATGATAGCGTATTCTGCCGTTTTCCAGCAAGGGTTAAGTGGTTGTATCAGAAAATTCCTAGCTTGTCCGAAGAAGTTCCTTATCAGCCCTGTTTGGAGCTAGAAACTTTAATTGCAGATTACCAGGCAACCAAAGCGGTTTTGGTTTTTCCAACGGCCCATATTAATTCTCCAGCCTCTATGTTTGGGCATACTTTTTTACGTTTAGATGATAATAGTGGTAGGGCATTAACCGCAAACGCCATTAACTATGCGGCAGAAACGCAAGAAACCAGTGGTTTTTTGTTTGCTTATCATGGCTTGTTCGGCGGTTATGACGGGCGCTATTCCGTGCTTCCGTACTATAAAAAAATTAAAGAGTATAATCATCTTGAAAGAAGGGATATTTGGGAATATACCTTGAATTTAAACGAAGAAGAGTTAACCAGGTTGTTAACCCATTTGTATGAGTTAAGGGAAGTTTCAGCTGACTATTTTTTTGCCACTGAAAATTGTTCCTATAACTTGTTGTGGTTGTTAGATGTCGCTAGAGAGGGTAGTGATTTAACCAGTCGTTTTAATTTCAAAGCCATTCCTGTTGATACCATTAGAGAGGTAAGTGATGCAGGATTTATAGCCGAAGCTAATTTTAGACCCTCTAAATCTAAAGAAATAAAGGCTTTGGTGGATGCAGAAAAGTTAGCAACGGGTGCGTTAAAACAGGCTTATCAGGCTGAAATTGAGGTTGATGTTTTGCAGTTTCAGCGCTCAAGAAATGAAATAGATAAAGATGATTATATTAAGCTGTTAATGGAAAAATTAACCGCAAGAAGTAAATTGCCAACCTTGCCTGACTTGTCTATAGAAATTCCTGCAGATCCTTTAACGTCACATAAGACGACTAGGTTTAGAGTAGGGTTAAATAGTGATGAAGAGCTGGAATTAGGTATTAAACCCGCTTTTCATGATATTTATGACTTGGAGACAGGTTATGTTTCAGGTGCGTATATTGATTTTTTTGATTTAAATATAGTGCATAAAAAAAACAAGGGATTTGAGGTTAAAGAGTTTAATTTTTTAAATATCAACTCTTATGCAATTAGAGATGAGGTGGTTAGTCCAATTTCATGGGGAATTTCTCTAGGCGCGGATCAATTTAGAGGTAAATTAAATGCCAAGCTAACTGGGGAGGTTGGTGTTACCTATGGTTTGCATAAGGGTGTGTTTGCTTTTGCTGTGTTAAAGCCTGCAATTTATTATAGCAATAATTGGGTGGTTGGGTTAGGTCCTAAAGTGGGCTTGATTGCCGATTTTGTCAAAATCAAGTTTGGAGTTAATGCCGAAAAACTGTATTTTAATCAGGGAGAAGATAATATAAAGGCGGAGTTGTTTTCTACTTTTTCGGTTAGTGAAAATTCAGCAATACATTTAAAAGCAAATGTAGAAACTCAGAAACAAGGCAGGGAGCATAATCAGTTTGGATTATCGTGGTTTTTTTATATGTAGTTAGCTATATTTT
>CAZZKU010000199.1:0-2364 GCA_964654635.1 uncultured Piscirickettsiaceae bacterium
TCCTTAAGCAGAAAACCTGTCAAAACCTAATAATTAGACCCCTGAATTAGACCCCACCCCTGGCGATTTTTGGCTTTTTGTCATTTTATTTAACCTCCTAGCAACTAAATCCTTTAAACTATTGTCATATATTATGTGTTAAGGACTCTAAGATGCGACTTTCAAAGCCCAATATCCAATTAAATGAACAAGGTAAACTACGTCATTTTTTAACTTTAGAAGGCTTAAAGCACCATCATCTAACAGAAATATTAGATGTGGCACAAAACTTTATTAATGAAGAAACTGGCGAAATAGCCAAAGTGGATTCCTTGCATGGCAAAGCCATAATGAACCTTTTCTTTGAGCCCAGCACACGTACCTTAACCACCTTTGAAATTGCCGAAAAGCGATTATCCGCTGATAACGTTAATTTAAATATCGAAACCTCCTCTACCAAAAAAGGCGAGACTCTGCTAGATACCTTGTGGAATTTAGAAGCGATGATGGCTGATATGTTTGTGATTCGCCACAACGAAAGTGGGGCGGCACATTTTATAGCCAAACACGTTGCCCCACATGTACATGTAGTTAATGCAGGCGATGGACAACATGCTCACCCAACTCAAGCCATGCTAGACATGTTTACTATTCGCAAACATAAGGGCGATATTTTCGATTTAAAAGTCGCTATTATTGGCGATGTTCAACATTCGCGGGTGGTACGTTCACAAATTCAGGCATTAAGTATTTTAGAAGCCAGAGAAATTCGAGTCATCGGCCCAACCACTTTAATGCCCTCGCACCCAGAAGCATTAGGCGTGCATGTTTATAATGACATTGCAGAAGGCCTAGATGGTGTAGATGTTATTATCAATGTTCGCCTCCAAAATGAGCGCATGCAAAGTGCTTTATTACCCAGCGAAAAAGAATTTTTTAACCTATACGGCTTAACCAACGAAAGATTAAAGTATGCCAAACCCGATGCGATTGTTATGCACCCCGGCCCAATCAATAGAGGCGTTGAAATTGATTCTGAAGTTGCCGATGGTCCACAATCTGTTATTTTAGAGCAGGTAACTTACGGTATAGCAGTGCGCATGGCAGTGATACAGATTCTATTTGATAATGCAGCTAGCATAAAAGGAGAAATGGCATGAGACTACTAATAAAAAATATTCGTGTCATTGACCCTGCACAACAAATTGATGAAATAACCAATTTATATATTGCCCGCGGAAAAATTGCTGGCATAGGGACTGACACACCAGAAGGATTTATTGCGGATTCGGTTATTGATGGCACAGACAAATGGGTACTGCCAGGTTTAGTCGATTTACAAGCACGCCTTGCCGAACCAGGCAGTCAATATGAAGGCAGTATTGCTTCTGAAACCAAAGCCGCCGTGGCAGGGGGAATTACCACCATCTGTTGCCCACCTGACACCAACCCCGTAAATGATTGCCAATCAGTAACAGAGCTTATTCAGCGTCGGGCTCGCCAAGCGGCTACTGCATTTGTATTGCCTATTGGAGCTATTACTCAGCAACTACAAGGGAAATTATTAGCCAATATGGCATCGCTAAAAAATGCTGGCTGTATTGCTTTAAGCCAAGCCAACCAACCCATTCAAAACCCACTAACTTTAAAAAACGCCATGTCTTATGCTGCCTGTAATGATATTTTATTAATGTTACGCTGTGAAGATCAAACGCTAAAAAATAATGGCGTAGCACACAGTGGAGCAGTTAGCTCCAGACTAGGTTTAGCAGAAATAACTCCTTCGGCAGAAACCGCCGCCCTAGCAAGAGATTTAATATTAGTTGAAGAAACGGGGGTTAAAGCACACTTTTCTCTTATTTCTACCGCTCAATCGGTTGCCATGATTCAAGCGGCTAAAAAAAGAGGACTACCCATTACTTGCGATGTTGCTATCCACCAACTTCATTTAACCGAGTACGATGTAATGGACTTTGATTCTCTCTTTCATGTAACCCCGCCGTTGCGTAGCAAAGAAGACATGCAGGCATTACGCATGGGCTTGAAAATGGGTATTATTGACGCAATTGTAAGCGACCATACTCCGCTAGATAGAGACAACAAACTGCTACCGTTTGGCGAAAGTGCAGCAGGCATGAGTGGGCTAGAAACGCTATTGCCTTTAACGTTAAAACTAGTAGAAGAAGGGGTATTAGAACTAAGCGATGCAATTGCTAAACTAACCAGTTCGCCTGCTAATATTATAGACATAGCCAATGGTTCTTTAACCATAGGACAGTCTGCCGACTTTACTATTTATAATCCAGATAACTACTGGACACTAAACCGAAATGAACTGGTAAGCCAAGGGGATAACTCTGCTTTTGATGGCTGGGAATTTAGCGG
>CAZZKU010000200.1:0-2341 GCA_964654635.1 uncultured Piscirickettsiaceae bacterium
GCGGGCATGGTTGATGAAGGCTTAGATGGCTTAGTTCTTCATGCTAGAAATGCTTGGTTACAAGGCTTGTCTCCTAAGCAAAACCGAGATGTTCCCCCTTTAAAATATGACTGGGTAAGATTAATTAAGCGGCAGTTTCCAGAACTGTCTATTAGTGTAAACGGCGGGTTAAAAACGCTAGAGTTTAGCCAAACCTTTATGCAACAAGAGGGCGGTTTACCCGCTGTTGATGGGGTAATGCTTGGGCGTTCAGCTTATGAAACCCCTTATATTTTAGCCGAAGTAGATAATGTTTTTTATCAAGACAAGCAAGCCAAATTAAGTCGTGAAACAATATTAAATTTAATGTATCCTTATATAGAGAAGCACCTTTTAGCTGGTGGCAAACTTAACCAAATAACTAGACACATGTTAGGATTGTTTGCAGGTCAGCCAGGCGGGCGATTATGGCGCAGGCATCTTTCTGAAAACGCATTCAAACCAGGTGCGGACATTAAAGTAGTTGAACAAGCTTATAAAATAGTACAAAACGAAATCAATAGAATGGAAGATAACCAATGATTTTACTAGATGTTCCCTTTGCTGAAAAAGAAGCTGCTAAATTGCTTGGGGCAAGGTGGAATCCGTCTGAAAAGAAATGGTATATTCCTGAAAGTTTAGCAGAAGATACCGCTCCTTTTGAAAAGTGGATTCCTGGTTCACAAATAGTATCTAACCATCCATTAGAACAAAAAAGCATTCCCGCAAACGATAAACAGATTGGCATTCCTTTAAGTTCATTAATGAATCAAGTGCAACAAGCAATTAGGGGCGGTATTCCTGGTGCAGTTTGGGTAATAGCTGAAGTAGCAAACCTAAATAAAAGGCGGGGGCATCTGTATTTAGAATTAGCCGAAACTTTAGACTCTGGACAGCAACTAGCCAATTGTCGGGCAATGATTTGGCAAAGCAATACAACTCGTTTACTCGATAAATTCTCTAGCCAAACGGGTTCTAATCTTAATATTGGACAAAAACTATTGTTATTAGTTGAACCAACTTTTCATGAAAAATTTGGTTTTTCGTTGGTTATTCAAGATATTGACCCAAGCTATACGCTTGGTGAGTTAGAAGCAAAAGTACAAGCCATTAGACAAAGGTTAATTGCTGAAAATCTATATGATTTAAATAAACAATACAGCATGCCGAATGATTTTTTTCGTTTAGCGGTTATTGCACCGCCCAGTGCGGCAGGGTTAGGCGACTTTAGAGCTGATGCAGATTTATTAGCCGATATGGATTTATGCGAGTTTAAATATTTTTATAGTGCTTTTCAAGGAGAAAAAGTAGCTACCGAAATGCAAGCCGCTTTTGCTGCTTTTCAAGCCTTGCATTCCAGTATTCCTTTTGATGCTTTAATTATTATTCGCGGTGGCGGGGCTAAGCTGGACTTACAACCGCTTAATGATTATAACCTAGCTAAATTAATCGCTGAAACAACCATTCCTGTTATGTGTGGAATAGGGCATGAGCGAGATAGCACTATGTTAGATGAAGTGAGTGCCGTTAAATTTGATACGCCTAGCAAAGTGATATCGGCAATAACAAACTCTATATTCCATGCGGCACAAAACGCAAAAAACAATTGGAACTATATCGAACAAGCTTGCCAATTGCATGTACAAAAACAACAACAAATTATTGCCGAATTAAAACAAAGTGTTATTAAAAACAGCCAACGAGAAATACAAAATCAACAGCGATTAATAGCTCCTTTATTTACAGAAATACAACACCTTAGTAGCCGTATTTTACAAGAAAATAAAAATAATTTAAGCCAGTTAAACTCTACAATTAAATTGCAAACGAAAGCTAGAATAAGTGTTCAAAAAGAACAACTTAACCAGCTTAATAGTGTTGTAAAAGAAGCACCTACAAGGCTGTTAAATATGGCTAAATTGCATTTAAAACAAACCATCGGGTTTATTTTAAGTTCAGGGCCAAAAACTCAGCTGGCGAGGGGTTTTGTTTTAGTCACCAATGAATTAGACAAACCCATTACCTCTGTCAACAGCCTTATAACTGAAGACCCTGTTACCCTAAAGTTCAAAGACGGAACCATTCAAGTAACTCCTAAATTAGAGACCATAAAATGAGTAAATCAAACCCTGAAAGCTACCAACAAAATTACAATAAACTGCAAGAAATTTCACAAAGACTTTCACAAGCAGATAACGTAGATATTGACGAGCTAGTCCCAATGGTAGATGAAGCGACTAGAGCCTATACTTTATGCCAATCGAGAATAGAAGCTGTTGAATCGGCTTTAAATAAGCGTCTTGATAAAACCGAAACCGATTAA
>CAZZKU010000201.1:0-2337 GCA_964654635.1 uncultured Piscirickettsiaceae bacterium
TAAAAAGTATCTAATATTCATTAAATTATGAATATAGCCCAAATCCCTACTTAGAAACTGGATATAGCACCACCCCTGGCGATTTTTGGCTTTTTAAGGAACTAAAACCATGCTTTATTTACAAATTAAACCGAATGACGTTGAACCTTTTAAAGATTATTTGCTGGTTAATGGTTGGGATATTGTTTCGCAAGATGGCGGGCAAAGTAATTTTATTGGCTGGGCTTATATTATTCACCTTAGCAAAAATATAGAAGAAAAAAAAGCCGAAACTTGGTTACACTTTTCAGATAACCAAGGCATGCAAGAGTCGCATATTGAATTGAACATGGTTGCAAAATTAGAATTAACGGAACTACTTAAAAACTACTATGCCAGTTAATCAAACACAGTTAAAAGCCTATATTTCATTAGCAAGGCTAGACAAGCCTGTTGGAATTTACTTGGTATTATGGCCCGCACTATGGGCTTTATGGTTAGCTGCAGATGGCTGGCCTGGTTGGCATTTGTTGTTGGTATTTGTTTTTGGTGCGATGATAATGCGTTCGGCAGGTTGTGTCATTAATGATTATGCCGACCGAGATTTTGATGGACATGTTGCAAGAACTTGCCAACGCCCGATAGCCTCGGGAGTTATTTCTGCTAAATCAGCTTTAGTATTTTTTATGATTTTGCTGTTAGCCGCTTTATTACTGGTGTTTTCTTTAAATATCAGTACCGTATTTTGGTCATTAGGGGCAGTGTTTTTAGCGGTTTTATACCCCTTTATGAAACGCCACACCTATTGGCCACAAGCTTTTTTGGGAGCATCCTTTGCGTGGGCCATTCCACTGGCTTTTGTGGCAGTTACCGACTCCTCTCCTCCTGCTAGTGCTTGGTTATTGTTTGCTATTACCTTAATTTGGGCACTTATTTATGACACCGCCTATGCCATCGGCGATAAAGAAGACGATTTGAAAATAGGAGTTAAATCGACTGCTATTCTTTTTGCCGATAAAACTAATTTTATTATTGGCGGATTTCAATTGTTAATGCTCGGGTTACTACTATTAGTTTGGCAGATTTTTGCTTTAGGTTGGTTTTCGGCATTAAGCATTCTCATAGTTATGCTCTTATTCATTTATCATCAAATATTGTTGGCAAAACAAGATGCTAAATTGGCTTTTAAAGTATTTTTAAATAATCACTGGGTTGGCTTTGTTCTCTGGTTAGGAGTGGTGGCAGACACCAGTTTATAGATGAAAAATTTTGTCGTTATTTTATTTGTTTTTGTATCCTTGCCAGCCTTTGCTGAAGAGCCTAATGACAAACAATATTTATTAGAAGGCTTAGATGAGGGGATGCTTAATAATAGTTTGCTTTTTTTCGATGAAATGCAAAACTGGTTAGGTAATCATGTTGATGATATAGGGGAAATGGCGGATGATTTTTTTGGCACCGAAGAATCTTTTGATCGAAGTCGCGGTAGTCGTTTAGATATTTTATTTCCAGTCACTTACCACAGCAATGGTAGCTTAGATTCAGGAATAGATTTTCGTGCCAAAATAGAACTGCCTAGAACCAATAATCGTTGGAATTTAATTATTGAATCAGCTCAAGAAGTTTTTTTGGATTCTTTATCCGAAGAAGGAGATACAAATTCGCCTATTCTTAGCGGAACAACTTCTGCTGATGAAAGCGGTGGCACCTCAATTGGTCTAAGGTTTAAAATTGAAACCAAAGCCTATACTTTGTCTTTTTTAGATCTAGGTTTAAACTTTAAAAACATGATAGACCCCGACCCTTATCTAAGAGTAAAAGGAACTTATAAATGGTTATTATCAGATCGCTGGACCAGCAGAATGATCCAAAACTTGTTTTGGGAGCGTCATGCAGAAATAGGGTTGGCCTCTCGCCAAGTGTTTGACTACACTGTTAATGATTGGTATTTGTTAAGGTCAGAAACCCGAGGAACCTGGTGGGATAAAAACCAAACTTATGACTTAAGTCACAATTTTATTTTCTTTCAAAAGCTAAGTAAGCATCGAGCAATCGCCTATAGAAGTGGTTGGAATTGGCAACTTAGTGATAGCCAACGGGGATTAACTCACTTTAACGTAGGCTTAAATTTAAGAGAAAGAGTCTATAAAAGTTGGTTATTTGTTGAAATAGAGCCAAGGGTTGATTTTTCTAAAAGCACTGCATTTAATGTTGCTGACCCGAATATAACAATTCTGCTAGAAGCCCAGTTTTATGACACGAGAAAAAAGTAAACATTTTTTGAAAAAGAGTTATTATCATCTAGTAAAGTTTACTTTTAGAGGAAGCTTTACAGCTTCATTGTAAAGGATTGTAATG
>CAZZKU010000202.1:0-2325 GCA_964654635.1 uncultured Piscirickettsiaceae bacterium
TTTAGTAGTTTTTCACGGGGGCGGTCATGTTCGTGCCAGTCAGTAATAGCCATATAGTTTTGTATAGTCGTATTTAAATATTATAATATTAGCACTCATAAGAACAAGGTTTAAGATTTTTTATGGAAAATTTGGTTAGTAATGTATCAATAGACTGGTTTAACTTAACGCTTAATTTAGTAGCGGGTTTAGCTTTGTTTTTATATGGCATACATCTAATGGTTAAATCTTTGGTAAAAGTTTCAGGTAAACAAATGCGTTATTTTCTAGCGAAAATGACAACTAATAGATTTTCAGGAGCTTTCTCAGGAGCTTTCTTTACCGCTATTATCCAATCATCATCAATAACAACGGTGCTTACAGTTAGTTTTGTAGCAGCGGGTTTAATGACCTTACAACAATCGGCTGCAATAATTATGGGTGCTAACTTAGGTTCAACCATTACCGCACAACTTGTTGCTTTTGAAATAGGCAGTTTAGCCCTGTTATTAATTGTGAGTGGAATTTCACTGCAATTTATAAGTAAAATAAAACGCTATAAAGATTTTGGGGTGCTATTGCTAGGTCTTGGATTGTTATTTTATGGAATGACAATGATGAAAGAAGCCATGATTCCCTTGCGAAACTATGAGCCTTTTTTATTATTTATGAAAGAATTTGACAATCTTTTATATGGTTTACTTGCGGGAATGATATTTACAGCAGTCATTCAATCTTCTTCTGCTACTCTAGGAATAGCAATAGTTTTGGCTAGTAATGGTTTTTTAACCTTGCCAGCAGGGATTGCTTTATTGTTAGGAGCTAATATAGGAACAACTATTACTGCTTTGCTAGCCAGCATTGGTTCTAGCAGAAATGCTTTGCGAGCATCATTAATTCATTTCAAGTTTAATTTTTTAGGTGCTTTAATCTGGCTACCTTTTATACCGCAATTAGCCTATTTTTCCCAATCAATGACTATTGATAATGCAACAAATCAGCAACTTGCAGACTATGTTCCCAGGGCTCTTGCCAATGCACACTTGATTTTTAATCTTATAAACTTACTTATATTTTTACCCTTGATAGGAGTTATTGTATGGATGGTTTTTAAGTTGGTACCCCTAAAAGAATCAGAGAAAAATAATAAAGAAATTAAACCGATATATTTAGATAAAAACTTATTAGAAACACCTGTTTTAGCCTTTAACGCAGTGAGGCTGGAAGTAATGCAAGTAAAAGAACATTTTAGTGTTTTTTTTAAAAAATTAACCCCTCTCATAAAAGAAAAAAATAGTGATAAATTATCCAAACAAGACTTGCAAATAAAGTTAATCAGTAATTATCAAATAGATATACTGCATTACTTAGGAGAAATAAGTCGTGCAGATTTGAATGAAGTAGAGCAAAAACATTTTTTACAATTAATGAGTGTTCTGTCCCTAATAAATCGTATGTTGGAAACAACAGAAACAGAGTTTTTATCCGCTTTACATAAAATGGCAGAAGAAAATATAATTCCTAGTGATGAAATGACTATTTGGATAACTAAATTAGCGAATGAAGTTGAAAAAAGTCTTGATAAAGCATTCATGGCTGTGTCAGAGCAAGATGAGTATAAAGCTACAGAGGTAATTGCTAAAACTCATAATATAGATAATTTAATTCAAAATGTTTTACAGCATCAAACACGGCAGTTGAAACCAAGTAATGAGAGAATTAAAATTTTCAGATTAGAAATGAAAATTATTTATAGTTTATCTAGTTTATACACAAGCTCTAAAAGATTAGCTCGTCTAGCTTTGCCGCAAAATAAAAAATAATAGGTTGTACGAATTCAAATAGGTTATTAATTTTATGTTTAAAATAAATATGCAAGTGCGTGATTATGAATGCGATTTACAGGGCATCGTCAACAATGCCGTTTATATGAATTACCTAGAACATGCACGACATGAGTTTTTATTGGACAATAATGTAAATTTTGTAGAACTATCCCAACAAGGTATCGATTTAGTTGTTGTTAAAGCAGAAATAGAATTTAAAAAGTCATTAAAGCCTGCTGATAAATTTTATGTAACGATACTTGCTAAGCTAGATGGCAGAGTCAGAATGAAATTTATCCAAAACATATTTTTAGAAGACGGAACATTAATCGTTTCAGCAACTATCACAGGCGTGGCAACTAAAAATGGTCGTCCGATTAAACCTAATCTTGGTTTTTTGTGATTGTAAGTCAAAACAAATATAAAATATTGAAGAGGTCTTCAATATTGGTTAAAACGATTACAGGTTTGTTTGTAGCTTTTAATAATATTGAAAATAATCAAGTCGCATCAAAACCTA
>CAZZKU010000203.1:0-2291 GCA_964654635.1 uncultured Piscirickettsiaceae bacterium
CTAGGTAAAAACGTTGTTGTATTTGGTGGTACAGGTTTTGTTGGTCGCTCGGTGGTAAATGAGCTGTCTAAGCAAGGTTATCATACTCGCCTAGTGGTGCGTCGTGCAGAACGCCATCGTGATTTTATGTTGTTTCCAAATGCAAGCTTGGTTGAACAAAAAGAATTAGACGCCGAAATTCTAAACGATATTTTAAAGGATGCCGATTTAGTGGTTAATTTGTATGCTGATACGACTGCTAAAACCGAAAATGTAACCTTAGATGAATTGGTTGATAGAGCACAAAAAATTAAGCAAGCAGTAGAGTATGCCAAAATTACTCGTTTAATGGTCTTGTCCCAATTAGGTGCTGATAATACCCAAGAAACTAACAAGCATTCTTGTGCCTTAGCCAAGGCTGATGCGATTCAGTTATCTACGGTGAACGCGAATGTAACTATTGCTAAACCAGGTATGTTAATTGGTGAGGGCGATGAAACCACCAGTATTTTCCGCACTCAACTTTCTATTATAGGCGTATTGCCCGTACCTAATTCTAGTACCGTTGTACAACCTTTAGCGGTGCAAGATTTTGCTTTGGCTTTTGTTAATGCAATTGAAGACGAAACGTCCTTTGCTAAAAAGCTAAATTTTGTTGGTGAAGAAACCTTAAAGCTTAAAGAGTTGGCACAGTTAATTGTAGAAATGCGTGGGGCTAAACCTGGTTGGGTTATTCCAATGTGTGGTTTGGGTGGTCGTTTTATGGCTTATTTAGGTCGTTTAGCACCCGTTAAATCGGTTAGTGCTACTTTGGTTAATACTTTAAAACTAGATTTAATTAGTAACGATAGTTTTGCAACTTTATATGGCTTTGAGCCAACCAGTATTGAACAGGTTTTAGCCAAGTATATTGTTGAGCCAGGTATGCGTAGTCGCTATAATTTTTATCGAAAAGAAGCGGGTAGAGACGAAATAGACTTGGCTTAGACTAAAATGTTTTGAAGGTAAAAAGCCGTCTGTTGACGGTTTTTTTGTAAAGGTTTTAAGGAAGTTTTATGAAAACAATGTTGGTTGGTGGGGCAGTTAGAGATGCTTTATTGGGTATTCCAATTTACGATCAAGACTGGCTAGTGGTAGGTGCTTGCCCACAAGACATGTTGGATAAAGGTTTTATTCAAGTCGGTAAAGACTTCCCTGTTTTTTTGCACCCAAAAACCAAAGAAGAGTATGCTTTAGCCAGGACAGAACGTAAAAAAGGACGTGGTTATCATGGTTTTGAAGTGTTTTCTGACCCATCGGTTAGCGTAGAAGAGGATTTAATTAGGCGTGACCTAACCATTAATGCAATGGCAATGGATGAGCAGGACAATTTAATCGACCCGTTTAACGGCAAGCAAGATTTAGAAGATAGAGTGCTACGCCATGTATCGTCTGCTTTTGAAGAAGACCCTTTGCGGGTGTTAAGGCTGGCTCGTTTTGCTGCCAAGTTAAGTAATTTTGGTTTTAAAGTAGCTCCTGAAACGCTTGAGTTAATGCGTAAAATGGTTGTTTCTGGTGAATTAGCCCATTTAACGCCCGAACGAGTTTGGCAAGAAGTGGTAAAGGCGTTAACAACCGATAAGCCTTCAGAGTTTTTTGTGGTACTAAATTCGGTTGGGGCTTTAGAATTGTTGTTTCCTGAGCTGTATAATTTAATTGGCGTAGAGCAACCGTTAAAGTATCACCCCGAAGGTGATGTGTGGAAGCATACTTTAATGGTGTTAGATGCTTCGGTGGCTTTGTCTGATGATGTTGCGGTGCGTTTTAGTGCCTTAGTGCATGATTTAGGCAAGGGGGTGACTCCAAAAGAATTGTGGCCTAAACATCATGGGCATGAACAGGCAGGAGTACCTTTAGTTAAAGACCTTTGTCGCCGTTATAAGTTGCCTAATCAAATAGCAAGTTTGGCAGAGAAAGTAACTGAGTATCATGGTATTATTCATCAAGGGTTAACAGTTGATGGCAAGCCTTATTTAAAAGCATCGACCTATTTAAAGATCATTGTTGCTTGCCAAGGCTTAAGAAATACCGATGTTTTTAGCAAAGTGTTGCTGGCTTGTGAAGCCGATTCTAAGGGGCGATTAGGCTTTGAAAACAATCAATACCTGCAAGAACGACTGTGGAAAGAGCTAGCAGAGGTGGCTAAACAGGTGGATAATAAAAATATTTTGGCAACAGGTGTTAAGGGAGCTGAAATTGGTTTGGCAATTGATAGGGTGCGTTTGCAAAACATTAAAAACGCCTTAAAAGCACTTTAAAAGTTTCCTTTTAGA
>CAZZKU010000204.1:0-2284 GCA_964654635.1 uncultured Piscirickettsiaceae bacterium
TTAAGGCTACCTACCACAATATAGACGGTATCTAGCTCTTTATACTTTGATAACTCAATCATTTTCTATCCAAATCATAAAAAGTTTTAGTTATATTTTTAGCTTCATTTTTTTCACAAAATTGGGTAATTAGAGTAACCATTTTTTGTGCCGACTGCCCTGTTCCATATAGGCTTTTTGTTGTTGTTAATTTGTTCTGAAAATCATTAGACATCGCTGTAGCTAGAGCCTGCTCAATTTCAACTTGGGTTTCGCCACAATCCAAAATAGAATTAGCTCGTAAACGCCCTGCTTGCCTATCGCCTATATTAACCGTAGCTACTTTTAGCATCGGTGCTTCTATAATCCCACTAGAGGAGTTGCCTAGCACCACCTTGGCTAACTTCATTAAACTTAAATAACGCAATGAACCCAAAGAATACATGAAATGTGCATTTATATTTAAACTACTTTGCTGTATTTTTTTAACCCATTGCTCAATAGCCAAATTTAATGCTTTTCCAGTTGCATCGGTATTAGATGCTGTCCAAATTATGGTACTGTTTTGTTGTTTTTCTAAGGCTTTAAATAATTTTTTTAATACCAGTTTACCCATAGATGAACCCCATGAAACAGGGTGATAGGTTACTAAAATAATATTACCTATTAATTTAAACCCTAAACTTTCTTCCAACTTTTCTTTAGAAAGAAACTGCATACTTTCAATTAAATCTAAACCTGGTGAACCGACTGTATGTACTTGGCTTGGCTGTTCTCCCATTTGAATTACCCGCTCTCGATAAGGCTCTGCGGCAACAAAATGTAAGTTTGAAAGCTTAGTAACAGCATGGCGAATGGCTTCGTCCATTGCTCCCTCGGTTAGCTCTCCACCGTGAATATGTGCTATGGGAATATGGCTTAACAAGGCAGCAGAACAAATTCCTAACAACTCATAACGATCGCCCAATACCACCAAAATATCTGGGCGGTTTTTAGCAAACTTTTTAGCAAATTCAGCCAAAGCTTTACTACTTGCTAGGGCAATAGTTAAGTCGTTATCGGAACTATTATTTTCATCTAAAATTTCAACTTCGGCAAAAATACTATACTTAGATTTAACCTCTTCAACTGTCATACCTTGTGATGCAAGCAGGTGTGAACCCGTAACATATAACTGGCAATTCAATTGCTCGCTTTGCTCTAGTTGTGCTATTAATTTACTTAACAAGCCAAAATCAGCACGGGTGCTGGTAACTACTGCAACAGTATAGAGTTTGCTTTTAATCAAAATAAATTCCATCTTCTGCTACATAATTTTGTTTGGCATAGCTACCAATTACTTTATCCCATTCGGTTGAAGCTAAGCCTGTTATTGAACGTTTTAACATAATGTTTTGTTCAGTTAATAAAGTACCTTTTTCAACTGCATACTTTGCAACTATTCGTTTTCTTACCAGTTTCTTGTTAGGTTTTTCAGAGGGTGATATTTGTTTAACCCCTTTCCCAAGTGCTTGTTCAACTTCTCTAATTGCTTTAACCATCGCTATTAATTCACTAGGCTCTAAACTGGCTTTATGGTCAGGACCTGCTAGAGTTTTGTCTAGGGTAAAGTGCTTTTCAATAACGCTTGCCCCCATTGCTACGGCGGCGATTGGCACGGCGATACCTAAAGAGTGGTCAGACAAACCTACCGCTACTTTAAAGCGTTCTTTAATCGCTAACATGGCGTTTAAATTTACATCTTCAAACGGAGTTGGGTAGGCGGTATTAGCATGCAAAACAGTTAGTTTATTTTCTGCCAAGCCTGCTTGTAATAAGGTGTTAATTGCTAACTCTACTTCTTCCATATTGCCCATGCCTGTTGACAATATAGTGGTTTGATTCATTTTGCCTATTTTACGTAAATAAGGAATGGAAAGCAGTTCACCCGATGGAATTTTCCAAGTTTTCATGTTTAATAAATTTAGCATTTCAATGCTATCATCATCAAACGGGGTGGACATAAACTCTATACTTTGTTTATGACAATGAGCTATCAACATTTGATGGTCATCATAAGAGAGTTCTAACGATTTTAACAAGGAATATTGGCTTTGTTTTTGTTGGGTATTTTCAGTTTGGTAATCAGCTTGCTGAATAGCTTTTGAGACCAAATCATCGGCTTTAAAAGTTTGAAATTTAACCGCATCAGCTCCAGCTTGCACCGCAAGGTCAATTAAAGCAATGGCTTGATTAATGTCTCCATTGTGGTTTACGCCTGCTTCGGCAATGATAAAAGTTGGTTTCATTATTTATCTTCTGTGTA
>CAZZKU010000205.1:0-2230 GCA_964654635.1 uncultured Piscirickettsiaceae bacterium
GGGCTTAAAACAAACTATTTAATCGGTAAAAAAACCTGTTTAACCACTTCTCGCAATACAAAACTAGAATGCACTCCGCCTACCCCTTTAATTTGAGTAATATGATTTAGCAAGATATCCTGATACTGCTCCAAATCTTTTACCACCACTCTTAACTGATAATCCGCAGACTGCCCCGTTAGCAACAAACACTCAACAACGTTAGGCAACTTGGCGACCGCTTTTTCAAAAGACGCGAACTGTTCTGGCGAATGCTTGTCCACCGAAACCTGCAACAAAACAGTCATATCCAGCCCTAATTTTTTGGTATTTAAAATAGGCTTATAACCTAAAATAATTCCTGAATTTTCCAAACTTTTAAAACGCCTTAAACAAGCCGAAGGCGACAAACCCACCTCATCTGCCATATCTTGATTAGACAAACGTGCGTTAACTTGTAATAAATTTAAAATCTTCTTGTCTATTTTATCCAAAACCATACAGTTACCACCACAAAAATACATAATATTAGAATATTATGCCAAAAAACAGTCCTTATTTGTTATTTTTGCAATCATATTCGATTTAAATGGTATTAAAATATCCCCAACATTCATCAACTGACATGGTCAAAAGCCAGCTACAAAAAGGAAAACTCATGAACCACATGAAATACCGCCCAGCAGTCACCCCCGATTTACCCAATCGCCAGTGGCCAAACAAACGTATTACCAAAGCCCCTATCTGGGCAAGCGTTGACTTACGTGATGGCAACCAAGCTCTAGCCAACCCAATGAGCGTAGAGCAAAAATTAATTTTATGGAAACAGCTAGTAAAAATAGGCTTTAAAACCATTGAAATTGGTTTTCCATCGGCCAGCCAACTTGAATTTGACTTTACTCGCCGCCTAATTGAAGAAGACTTAATACCCGATGATGTTACCGTACAAGTTTTAGTACAAGCACGCGAACACCTAATTGAACGCACCTATGAATCTTTAATTGGCGTTAAACAAGCCATTGTGCATGTTTATAACTCCACCTCAACTATCCAGCGTGAAAAAGTATTCCACAAAAGCCAAGCCGAAATAAAAACCATGGCAGTTCAGGGTGCGGAATGGGTAATCAAACACGCCAAAAAATACCCAAACACCCAATGGCAATTTCAATACTCACCAGAAAGTTTCTCGCAAACCGAAACCGATTACGCAGTAGAAGTTTGCCAAGCCGTCATGGAAGTATGGCAACCCACGCCTGAAAACCGTTGTATTTTAAACCTACCAGCAACCGTTGAAGTAACCTCACCCAACCGCTTTGCCGACCAAATTGAATACTTTATAAACAAACTACCCAACCGAAAAAATGCCATCATTTCACTACACACCCACAACGACCGTGGTTGTGCGGTGGCAGCAACCGAACTAGGTATTTTAGCAGGAGCAGACCGAGTAGAAGGCACGCTACTAGGCAATGGCGAAAGAACCGGCAACATGGATATTGTCACTCTAGCAATGAACTTTTTTAGCGAAGGAATTGACCCTGAATTAGACTTGTCTCAGCCAGATGACTGGATTCCTTTACTAGAAGAAATCACCGAAATTCCAACCCACCCAAGACACCCTTGGGTAGGCAAAGCAGTTTATACCGCCTACTCTGGCAGCCACCAAGATGCCATTCGTAAAAGTATCGCCCAAAAAGAAACCGATGGCAGTTGGAAGGTAGCTTATCTACCGATAGACCCACAAGATATAGGACGAAGCTATGAAGCGATTATTCGGGTAAACAGCCAATCAGGTAAAGCAGGTTCAGCCTTCATTTTAGAACAAGAATACGGGCTAAATTTACCAAAATGGGTCACCCAAGACTTCGCCCCCGTCGCCCAAAAGTGTGCCGAAGTGAATCAAGGTGTAGTCGGTCACGAACTGCTATACAAAGCCTTTAAACAACACTACCGCATAGACGATGATGAAACCCAACTAACCAAATACCAACTACAACGCCATGACAATAAAGACCTGTTAACAATAGAAGTAAACGGTGAAACTATTCAAGGTGAGGGCAACGGTACTTTAAGTGCGCTTTGTAATGCCTTACAAAAACAACTACACCTAAAAATTGATGTACTAGATTATGCAGAACACGCCATGAAAAAAGGCAAAAACGCCAAAGCAATCGCCTATATTCATGTGCAAATTAATCACAAAAAGGTAGTGGGTGTTGCCAAAGCAAACGACACTGTAACCGCCATGATT
>CAZZKU010000206.1:0-2225 GCA_964654635.1 uncultured Piscirickettsiaceae bacterium
TTAAACAAACTAAAATTTATTTAGCCCAAGTAGAAGGCGAACTGGATAAAAAAGCTTTAAAAGTTTTGCAACAAGGGGTAATGTTAAAAGATGGGCTGACACTGCCTGCAAAAGCCAAAACTGTACAAGAACCTCGTTGGCTTTGGGATAGAATACCGCCTATTAGAGAAAGAAAAAACATTCCTACCAGTTGGTTAGAGCTTTCCATTACCGAAGGAAAAAATCGCCAAGTTAGAAGAATGACCGCCGCAGTTGGTTTCCCTACCTTGCGTTTAATTCGTACCCAAGTGGGTAGTTGGAAATTAAAAAACTTACAACCTGGTGAAAGCCGATTTGAGACGTTATGAAAGAGTATTTTACTTTTAAACCTGAAAATCAAAAAATTAAAGTTATTGTCGGCTTATCGGGCGGAGTAGATTCCTCTACCACCGCACTTCTTTTAAAAAAACAAGGCTACAATGTTGAAGGCTTGTTTATGAAAAACTGGGAAGGGGACGATACTGACGATTATTGTCCTGCCGCAGAAGACCTAAAAGATGTGTTTGCTATTTGCGAAAAACTAGAAATCCCACTACATATCGAAAACTTTTCTAAAGATTACTGGGACAGAGTGTTTGAACATTTTCTAACCGAATACAAAGCCGGCAGAACACCCAACCCAGATATTTTATGTAATAAAGAAGTTAAATTTAAAGCCTTTTTAAACCACGCCCTTGATTTGGGGGCGGACTTTATTGCTACCGGGCATTACGCAAGAATAAGTCAAGATAAACAGGGAGAGTTTCATCTGTTAAAAGGGCTTGATCATAATAAAGATCAAAGCTATTTTTTATACACACTACAACAACACCAGCTAGCCAAAACATTATTCCCCGTGGGAGAGCTAGAAAAACCATTAGTACGAAAACTAGCAGAAGAAGCAGGTTTAATTACCCACAACAAAAAAGACAGCACCGGTATTTGTTTTATTGGCGAACGTAAATTTAAAGATTTTTTACAACAATTTATCCCCGCCCAACCTGGTGAAATAGTCAACGAACAAGGCACAGTTATCGGCAAACACGATGGCTTAATGTACCACACACTAGGACAACGCAAAGGCTTGGGCATTGGTGGCGGGCATGGTGAATCTGGCGGAGCTTGGTTTGCCGCCGACAAAGACTTAAAAAACAACCAACTTATCGCAGTACAAGGTGCAGACCACCCCTTGCTAAACCATCGTTTTTTAACTGCAAAAACATTAGATTGGGTATCAACAAACCCACCCAAACAAAGTCAAAAATTAGCTGCTAAAATACGCTATCGACAGACCGAACAAGCTTGTAAAATTATAAGTATCGAACAAGATAAAATAACCGTAGAGTTTGAACAACCACAAACTGCCATCGCACCAGGGCAATCAGTGGTTTTTTATACAGGTAAAAACAATGAAGACTGCCTTGGTGGCGGAATAATAACAGGGCGTTTTCACGCTTTAGACGAGATTTAACATGACATATTACACACAACAAGACAAAACAATCGCCCTAGTCGGAATTTACCAGGTTGCACAGCAGGTGTTTGATCTGGCAACTACAGGTAATACCGATGAACTCGCATTTCAAACCAGCATAAACACTTTGTTTTGCGACAGCCCTGAAAACACGCTTGATGTGTTTGGTGGCGATGTGGTAGCTATACAATTAGGCGTAAATACTTTACTCGCACAAATGTCATCTAACCAAGAAGAATCAAATCGTAATATCGAGATTACCAAGTATGTATTAAGTTTAATGATTTTAGAAAAAAAGATATCTTCAATCGATGGCTTACTAACAAAAGTTTTTAATGTAATTGAAACCGCAAAAAACAACCGAGCCCAATTTGGTGAATTTCACGAAAATATTATCGCCACCCTAGCACGAGCCTACAGAGAAAATATTAGCAATATTCAACCAAGAATAATGGTAAATGGCGCCCACGGACACTTACAAAATCCACATGTAGCCAATAAAATTAGAGCTTTACTATTAGCAGGCATTCGTGCCAGCATTCTTTGGCGTCAAGTAGGCGGTTCTAGATGGGGCTTGTTGTGGCACCGTAAAAAATACTTAAAAAATGTGCAATCGCTACTAAGAAATAAAAGTTTTGATAATGATATTGACAGTAATAGTGGTTTTAAACAGTAGTTTAAAACCGTTATAGGGGGGCACCCCTGGCGATTTTAGGGTTTTTAGCGATTTTTT
>CAZZKU010000207.1:0-2216 GCA_964654635.1 uncultured Piscirickettsiaceae bacterium
AAAAACTTAAGGGTAATCATGCAAAATTCTCGCTCAATATTACAACTTGCCACGGCTCTTATATTAAGCTTTTTTTTACTTAATACCACGCCCGCCTTTGCCAACGATTTTTTAGATGTTGACGAGGCTTTTCAGCTAAAAGAGGCTGAAGTTAAAGATGGAAAAATCTTGGTTAATTGGGAAATAGCCGATGGCTATTACCTCTATCAAAAACGCATTTCAATTAATTCTACAGATTTAACGTTAGGCGAAACAGAATTTCCTGAAGCCACTGTTAAAGATGACCCTAACTTTGGTGTCAGTAAAGTTTTTTTCAACAACCTAACCGTTACCCAGCCTTTTTTTAAAACCGATAAAACCCAAGCTGAAATTACGGTTAAATACCAAGGTTGTGAAGAAGTTCAAGGGATTTGCTATCCGCCACAAACCCGAAAAATTAACCTAACTATTCCCGCTCAAGCGAACGGTTTTCCGGCAGAAATAGCGGGCTTTAGCACCATTTCATCTTTAAATGATTCACTTTCTTTACCCACTGATAACCAGCTACTACCTGCTAGCGAAGCCTTTAAACTTACCACCAGCCAAACCGAGCAAGGTGAATTAATTTTAAACTTTCAGGTTGCCAACGACTATTACCTTTATAAAGACAAAATAACCGTTAGCTTACAACAAGGTTCTGCCAAGATTGGCAACTTACAATTGCCTGATGCTATCAAAACTGACGACCCTGTTTTTGGCAAGGTGGAAGTTTATACTTCTAATTTTCAAGCTATTTTGCCTATTTCAGATGTCATAGGTCAGACTAGCCTTGTAATAACTTATCAAGGTTGTTCTGCCACTTCTGGCGTTTGCTACCCACCAGAAAAAAAGGAAGTTTTATTAGATCCAAAATTATTTGGGGCAGGAAGTGCAACCTTATCGGAAACCGACACCATTACCAAAGCATTGCAAGACAATTCTATTTGGGTCGTAATCCTTACTTTCTTTATATTTGGCCTACTGCTTTCGCTAACCCCTTGCGTCTTCCCAATGATTCCTATTTTATCTAGCATCATTGCCGGGCAAGGTGACAAAATCACCACTAGCAAAGCCTTTAGCATGTCACTGGTTTATGTTTTAGCCATGTCTATCACCTATACCACCGCAGGCGTATTAGCAGGAATTTTTGGCAAAAACCTACAGGTTATGTTCCAAAACCCGTGGATAATTGCTAGTTTTGCGATTATATTTGTAATATTGGCATTTTCTATGTTTGGTTTTTACGAACTACAACTGCCCAGCAAACTACAAACAAAAATAACCAACACCTCCAACAAGCAAAAAAGCGGCTCTTATACGGGCGTTGCGGTAATGGGCTTTTTATCCGCTCTTATTGTTGGCCCTTGCGTTGCCCCACCTTTAGCTGGTGCGTTAATTTACATTGGGCAAACAGGCGATGCCTTTTTAGGTGGAGCGGCTTTATTTGCTATGAGCATGGGTATGGGAATGATATTGCTGATAATCGGCACCTCGGCTGGCAAATTCATACCTAAAGCTGGCGTGTGGATGGACAATGTAAAATCCTTCTTTGGAGTGACGCTGTTAGCCGTTGCGTTATGGATGGCAGACCGCATTCTACCAGACCATATTTCATTAATACTGTGGGCTGCTCTACTGATTGGTTCAGGTGTTTACCTAGGAGCTTTAAACAGCACGGAAGGAAAAAGCGGTTGGCACAAGCTGTTTAAAACCTCTGGTTTATTGTTGTTAATTTATGGCGTTATTGTATTAGTCGGTGCCAGTGCAGGTAGTAATGACTTACTAAAACCGTTAAAAGTATTCCAGGGTTCTGGCTCTGCAACGACTGTACAACAAGAGGGTTTAGATTTTAAAAAAATTAAATCCATTGCAGATGTCGATGCTATTCTGGCAACAGGGCAACCTGTTATGTTAGATTTTTATGCTGATTGGTGTATTAGCTGTATTGAAATGGAAAAATTTACTTTTACCGATAAAAATGTTCAACAATCTTTAGTTGGAATCACCTTATTAAAAGCAGATGTCACTGCCAATGATGAGATTGACAAGGCTCTGATGAAAAAATACGGCATTATCGGACCACCCGCGATTTTATTCTTCGTCAATGGACAAGAAATAAAAAATCAACGAGTGGTAGGCTTTAAAAATGCAGAAGATTTTATAATACATATTCAAAACAGCTTTAAGGAGACACTTAA
>CAZZKU010000208.1:0-2185 GCA_964654635.1 uncultured Piscirickettsiaceae bacterium
ACGAACACGACCATGCCCGTCTGGAACCATGTCTTCCATAATCGCTTTACGTTGCCCTAATTTTTCCATAATTGCACCTTGAGTAGACTCTGGAATATCAACGGTTAAGTTTTCATAAGGCTCTTGCATTACGCCATCTATTTCACGGAAAATAACTTCTGGGCGAGAAATACCCATTTCAAATCCTTCACGACGCATGGTTTCAATTAACACTGAAAGATGTAATTCACCACGACCCGAAACACGGAATTTATTCGCATCTTCAGTTTCATCAACACGCAAAGCTACGTTAGTAAGAAGCTCTTTGTCTAAACGCTCACGAATTTGACGAGAGGTTAACATCTTGCCTTCTTTACCAACAAAAGGAGAGTTGTTTACTTGAAAGGTCATGCTTACAGTAGGTTCATCAATTGATAGTGCTGGCAAAGCAACCACGTTTTCAGGACTACAAATGGTATCAGAAATTAATAATGGATCGAAACCAGAGAAGGCAATAATGTCCCCTGCACTGGCAGTATCAGTATTAATTCTTTCTAGCCCTAGGTAACCAAAAATCTCACCCATTTTTCCGCCACGAATATTACCTTCAGTATCAATGATTTTAACTGGCATACCAACTTTAGCAATACCTTGCTTAATACGACCAGTACCGATAACACCTTTATAGCTGTCATAGTCTAACGAAATAACTTGTAGCTGGAATGGTGCTTCTATATCTACTTGTGGCGGACTAACGGTGTTTACTATTGTTTGGAAAATACATTCCATGTCGCCATCACGCACGTCTTCTTCCATGCCTGCAAAGCCATTTAGCCCTGATGCATAAATTACTTGGAAATCCATTTGTTCATCATCTGCCCCTAGGCGATCAAACAAATCAAAAGTTTGATCTAGTACCCAGTCAGGTCTTGAGCCAGGACGGTCAATTTTGTTAATAACAACAATTGGCTTTAAACCTTGTTTAAGTGCTTTTTCGGTTACAAAACGCGTTTGTGGCATAGGACCTTCAACCGCATCAACCAATAGTAAAACTGAATCTACCATAGAAAGAATACGCTCTACTTCGCCACCAAAATCGGCATGCCCAGGAGTGTCTACAATATTAATACGATAATCGTTCCAGTTTACAGCGGTGTTTTTAGATAGAATGGTAATACCACGTTCTTTTTCAAGAGCATTAGAATCCATCATGCGTTCGCCAGTGTCCTTACGAACATTATCTAACGTTCCAGACTGTTTTAAAAGTTGGTCAACCAGGGTTGTTTTACCGTGATCAACGTGGGCAATAATCGCAATATTACGAATATGATCTGCATTCATAGTGATGTCTCTAAGATTTGAAAAAAAAGGTATTATACTGGAAAGAATAGGGGATTGTTAATTGTTTGAAATAATTAGTTTTTTGGTAAAATTTTGGACTCTTCCGCCTTGTTGAGAGAAAAACCATGATTATGCGTAAAATAATGAATCATTATATTCAGAGATAGTGAAGATTGTCTGATTTTAAGCTTTAAGAATAATAACTCTCTTTTCTGTGGCGTATCCTAGCTACTGTTATTTCCCCATCTGATACATTGAAAAGTATCCTATAGTCTCCTACTCTTAAACGATATTTTGGATCGTGGTTTTTTAACTGTTTGATTTGCTGGGTATCAGGGAAATTTTGCAATGTTTTTATTTTCTCTTTGATTGTGCTTTTGTACGGCTCATTAATTTTCTTAAAATCTTTAATGGCAGATTTACCGATGATGACATTCAATTATAGTTTCATAAATTCATCAAGAGAAATGGTTTCTTCCCCTTTGGTTTCTTCGATTAGTTTATAATCTTCTTCTCCAGGGTGTATTAATTCAATGCCACTTGGCAGGGGCACTTTCTTTTTTTGGATCATCTGTTGTAATAGTAAGTTTATACCATTACTTAGACTGATTCCATAGTCTTTTAAAAAGTCTTTAGCTTCTTTTTTTAGTTGTTCATCCAGATATATATTAGTCCGTATTTTTGAGGTCATAATTTTAATCCTTTTTATCTATAGGTACAATTATAACACAAAAAGTGTGTTTTTTATTTTTTACCCAGCAATTCTCGCTTAAACCACATTGAGTAGTTTCTGTCTTATTTGCAATTTTTTAATCGGACTCATGCTCTTCTCCGCAATGCTTTGCCTCGTTTGACAAAGCAAAGC
>CAZZKU010000209.1:0-2184 GCA_964654635.1 uncultured Piscirickettsiaceae bacterium
CCAAAATAGCTTCTATTAACACTTGAGCTCGGCGAATATCTAACTGCTTAATCACGCCTTTTAAAGCGGTAATTACCTGTGGAGGCGCACTAAGTACAATCGCATTCATTCTTTCATCAGCTTCAATGCTAATACGGTTTTTTAAATCTTTACTCTTCATTTGGCTTAGATTTTTTGCAGGTTTAGTTGCTGCCGCAGGGGCTCCAACTTCAGAACCATCTACACTATTTAGCAAAGAATGGTTGGTTGATATTTTTTGTAAAACGGGTACTAGCTCTTTCGCTTTAGCATAACGAAGATAAACCACTTGTACCCTTCCGTCTGATTTAATCGGGATATCTAAATCGGCAATTAAAGTTCGGATACCTAAACGGCGTTGCGCATCGCCTGCCAAAATAATACGGTTAGTTCGCTCATCAAAATTTATTTTAACCGCTGAACCAATCGCCGACTTAGGCATAACTGAACGAATGGTTTTAACCATGTCTTCCGCTGATCCATGCTCCACTCTAATAACTTCATAGCCTCCAGCAGGATTAACATCTACTCGTTTTAAGATTTTTTTAATGCGATCTATATTAACGATGCTGTCGGTTACAATTAAATTGTTACTTTCCTGCAGAGCAACTAGATGCCCTTCTCTGGCAACCAACGGACGCATTACCGCAACCAGCTTAGATGCTGGCACATTTTTAACTTCTAAAACCTCTGTTACCCAACCATCTTTGGCTTTTTGTCCGTGTTTAAAAGGAACTCTGTCTCTAGCTAAATTAGCTGGAATAATACTGGTTGCGGTTTCTCCAGGAATCGCAACATAACCATGCACTCGCAAAATAGACATTAAAGTTTCATTTAAGCTATCAGGCGACATGGATTCAGGGGCAATTAAAGTTACTTTCCCTTTAACCCTTGGGTCTATAATAAAATTTTGCCCTGTTAGCTTTGCTATGGCTTCTATCACCACTTTAATATCAACGTTTTGAAAGTTTTGTTTTAGCATTACTTGCTGATCTTGCTCTTCTGATGCGGTCACTTTTTGTGCCACGCCAAAACTTAACATTAAAACGATTGATAATTTAATTAGATTATTTTTTTTCATTTAACTTCCACTAAGGTCTACAGAAATATTATGTATTTGACCGTGTCTTTCTACAACCAGTTCAAACTGATCCTGTTTTAAAAATTTTTGCCACAAACTTGGGTCTTTTGATAATTGCTGGATACTCGCTCCATTGACTTCAATTAAAGTATCGCCTTCTTCAAAGCCTACTGAATTAAAGAGTTTTTTATCGCTCTTTGACCAAAGTTTGACACCAGACCATTTGCCATTTTTTTGAATCGGTTTAAATTTAACAAACCTAGCAATCGACATCGGTGATTTTTTAAGCTCTTTCCCTACATCGCGTAAAGCGGTGTTAGTAAACTCTCTAGTTGAATAAATTTGCGAACCATCTTCTTCATCTTTACGGGTTAATAAAATGTTTTTGGCTCTCTTTAAAGCGATACTTTCTTGCACCCCATTATTTTCAACAATTATTTTATCAGAAAGCACCTCTAACAAAACAACTCTGGGTCTAATTTCATCCCCTTCAAAAAACAACTTGGTTGTGTCTGATAACTGAATCATAGCAACACCTCTGCCAGCATGCACTATGACCCCGACTAAATCTAGATTTAGACGACTTTGTTTTACATCTTTTAACTGTACCGTAGGCTTAATACTACTTTGAATATCTGGCTTACCGAACAAATAAGAAACAACCCCTCTAGCACTGGTACTTCCTTCAACCAGACTTTGACTAGAACTCAACTCACTTTGTTGCATTGGCTCTGCTGATATTTCGGCTAGTTGCATCATAAATACGCCCAAAAACCATGCTAAAAACATAAGCAAAATTAAGGAAACCGTTAATACAGTTTTTGAATGGTTTATAAATCGCTGTAAAATAGGATTTAACTGATCTAACAATGGGTTCAAATCTGTGCCTTTAATAAGAAGTCTCAAAATGGTTAATTATTGTACACCATTGCTCAGTCATTTAGACAAGTAACAACAATTATCATTACCTGTTTTATCGAAAAAGTCTAAAATCGCCAGGGGTGGGTCTAAAAAAGAGCGGGAAATAAAGATGGTGCGCTTGAGAGGAGTCGAACCCCCGACCTTCCCCTCCGGAGGGGGACGCT
>CAZZKU010000210.1:0-2174 GCA_964654635.1 uncultured Piscirickettsiaceae bacterium
AGACCGCCAAACAAGCTTTTGATCTATACCAAGCGAAGCAGTTTAGCCAAGCAATACAAATTTTTAACCAACTGCCTGATGAAATGTTTTTTTTGAAAAAAGTTTACCAACAACGCTGTAAAAACTATTTAAACAACCCCGCCAGAAGATAATTGGGACGGTGTTTATACCCTAAACCACGAAGTGAGATATTTAGACCAATGGACACGCTAACTGAAGCTCGTAAAATAGGGCTTATTATTATTGGTGATGAAATCTTATCAGGCAAGCGCCAAGATAAGCACCTAACACAAACCAATGCTCTACTTAAACCTAGAGGACTGCTTGTTGACTGGGTGTGGATGATTCGCGATGACGAAACCTCCCTTGTTGAAGCCTTTCGCTATTCGTTTTCAAGAAATCATATTGTATTTTCTTTTGGCGGAATAGGCGCAACCGCAGATGATAAAACGCGTCAATGTGTTGCTAAAGCACTCGGCGTTGACTTAACTTTACACCAGGGTGCTGCCGAAGAAATTATCAATAAATTTGGTGACAAAGCCTACCCGCAGAGAATAACTATGGCAGAATTTCCAGCTGGTTCGGAAATGATTCCCAACGCTTACAACCGAGTTGCTGGCTTTTCTATTCACGAACATTATTTCATGCCTGGCTTTCCAATCATGGCAAAAGGCATGCTTGACTGGATTTTAAATCGCTACTATAACGATTTATCTCGCCCAATTTCAGTTGAAAAATCAATTTTAATCACCGATGGACACGAGGGTGAATGGATTGATTTTATGGCAGAATTTGAAAAAACCAACCCCGACTGCCGTATATTTAGCTTACCAACAGTTACCGAAAATGACGGGCGGAATGTGGAAATAGGGGTAGAGGGATTAGAGCCAGAAGTGAGCGAACATTTTATTAAAATAATAGAAAAAGCTAAATCTTTACAAGCTAACTTCAAGGTGGTCGATTGAAACAATTTGATGTAATTATTATCGGAGCGGGTGCGTCTGGGTTGATGTGTGCTGCCCAAGCTGGTTACCGAGACCTATCGGTTTTAGTGCTTGACCATGCGCCGAAAGCGGCGGCTAAAATTAGAATTTCAGGTGGTGGGCGAGCCAATTTCACTAACTTAAATGTGAGTGCCGATAACTTTATTTGCAACAATCCTCATTTTGTAAAGAGTGCTTTGGCACAATACTCCTCGCAAGACTTTATAGACCTAGTTGACAGGCACGGCTTAGATTATGAGCAAAGAGAACTTGGTAAGCTATTTTGTAAACACCGAGCCAGCGACCTTATTCAAATTTTGCGTACCGAATGTGATTGGGCTGGTTGTCAAATTAGGCTAAAAAATAATATTGAATCTGTTTTAGCAATCGACGATGGTTATAAAGTAACCACTCAAAATGAAACCTTTTTTTGCCAGTCTTTAGTTATTGCAACGGGTGCTTTATCTTTCCCCAAACTAAAAGCAACTGATTTTGGTTATCAAATTGCCAAACAATTTAAGCTAGCTGTATTACCGACCCGACCAGGCTTGGTTCCACTGGTGTTCAGCGGAAAATGGTTGGATTTTTGTGCCAATTTATCAGGACTGTCTTTGGAGGTAACGGTTAGTAACCCTAGCTCCGCCCGTTTTCAAGAAGCTTTGTTATTTACCCACCAGGGGTTAAGCGGACCAGCTATTTTGCAGGCATCTAACTACTGGCAGAAGGGCGATTACATTGAAATTGATTTATTGCCAAAACACGACATTGAAGCAGAGCTGTTAGAGTTAAAAAAGAACAACGAGCTGTTTTCTAAGTGGTTCAAAACCCTCTTCCCCCGTAAATTTCACCAGGAGTGGGTGGCACAATTTCCAATCGAAGATCGTTTAGCCGATGTTTCACATGAAACAATTAAGCAATATGCCCATAAAATGCACCATTGGAGACTTTACCCAAGTGACACCGCAGGCTATGACAAGGCAGAAGTAACCTTAGGCGGAATAGATACCGACCAGCTTAATTCAAAGGATTGCCAGGTTAAAAAGCAACCTGGGCTGTATTTTATTGGCGAAGTTTTAGATGTAACAGGGCAATTAGGCGGTTTTAACCTCCAATGGGCTTGGTCTTCAGGCTTTGCGGCGGCAAAAAGCTTTAAAAAAGCGGTTAAAACAGTTTATTAAGTGCTTACTAGGG
>CAZZKU010000211.1:0-2170 GCA_964654635.1 uncultured Piscirickettsiaceae bacterium
TTTAGTAATCTAACTCAATTTGTACCAGTTTAAATACTGTATTAACCGTAATTGCGTCCATGCAAGCTGGTTCGGTACAGGGTGTTTTTCGGTGATTAGCTGCACTAACACAAGGCGAACAGGCAAGTCCTGCAAACACAGCGGTGCTGTTGCCTAATGAGCCATATAGTTTAGGGGTTTCTGGGCCAAATAAAACAAAAGTTTTTAGCGGGGTGATGGATGAAAAATGTCCTGGTCCAGAATCGTTGGTTACCATTAAGGTTGAGATGCTGTACAAAATAGGCATTTCTAATAGATTTAATTGCCCTGCAAAATTAAGACAGCGTTGGCTATCAATTTTAAGACAAATATCTTCAGCTTGTTGTTTTTCGTTAGGCGCTCCAGTAATTAATATTAAATCGTTCGGGAAGGTGTGGATTATTTTCTTCATTAACTGAATAAAGTTGTCTTGTGGCCAACGTCTTTGTGGCAATAAGTCACTGGCATTTGGGTTAATTAAGATTAATCTTTGTTGGTCTTTATTATAAGTGGGGTAGATTTTTTTTATCACTGCACGAATACGATCTTTTTCTTCGATTGAAAAATCTACTTGGGCTATTTTAGTGTCTTCATCAGTAATAATGGTTTTTGCAAAGGGTACTTCATGGGTTTTGGCTTCTAGGGCGTAGATTAAAGCAATAAAGTTTTTTGCAATATGAATGTGTGGATTGTAGCTTACTTTATGGGTAAGCATTTCGCCTCGGTACAGTCCTTCGCCATGAAAGTTATGGTAGCCAACACGGTTTTTTGCCCCGCTAAAACCAGTTAACAAGGCAGAGACACGGGAAAATAATTCTAAGTCAATTGCGGTGTCTATTTTCATTTTACGACACCAAAATAGGTATTTAATTGCATCACGAATTAGTGTATACATACTGTCTTCGCAAAGAGTGAATATGTTTTCTTGCGGTATAGTATTTAGTAGGTCAAGGCTGGGTTTGTTTTTGCTGAAAATGACAAAAAACAAGTTGGCATCAAACTTTTTTTGTGCCCGTTTCATTGCTGGGTCGGCAATGATGGTGCTGCCCATTTCAGACAATTCGACAAATAAAATGTTTTTAGGCTCTACTTTTTCTTTGCTTTGAAATAGACCAACAAACTTTAAAATTAAAGTGCCAATAAAGGTTAAAGGGATACCGACATGGTGATCTATCTTACGCATTAAATCAACGTTCAACTTGCACTCTCCATCTAATATTTTTTATATTGTTATACATATTTATGTTTGCTGCGTAGGTAAAATACCAAGCCTGGCAAAGCACTAATAATAAGCACCAGCCCATAAAGTATCGACATGGCAAGCACTTGGTTTTCATTAATTCCTATCAATAAAAACAAAGCAACTAAAGCTCCTTCGCGAACACCCCAACCCGCAAATGAAATTGGTAATACGGTTAATAATATAGCTGGGGGAACCAATACTAAATAAACAATAAGGGGTTCATTTATACCGACACTATGCCCCAAACCAAAGATAGCGACCATAGCAAATAGGTGGATTAAAATGGATAATCCTACCTGTTGGCTAATTCGTTTTGGGGTTTTGTAAATTAACCTAAAACGATCCGATAAATCGTAAAACAAACGGGTTATTTTATAGCGATTAAAAATTTCAAATTTATGGATTGCCATTAATACAAACAGTCCAAATAGGGCGGACAGCAAAATAATATTAATGCTGTAATAAACATATTCGGGCAATAAATCAGGGTCAAATTGATTAGCAAATAAGTTAATTAATAATAAGCCAATTAAGCCTGCAATGCGGTCGATAAACACGCCATAAAAAGATTCGGTTAATTGATTGCCATTCATTTTTAATTCGGCAACTCGTAAAGCATCTCCACCAATGCTGGTGGGCAATACTTGGTTAAACATACTGCCTTTAAAGTAGCTTTTTAGGTAAAACATAAAAGAATGTTTAAACGACATTATTCCCATAATTAACGACCAGCGATAGGCAGCGACTAACTGGCTTAATAGCTGAAATACAATTGCCCCTGCAATATAAAGCGGGTTGGCAGAAAGTAAGATTTCCCATACGGATTGGGCATTAAATTTAGTTAGAATAAATATAAGAATACCAATAGAAAATGCTATTTTTATTAAATTAGCCAACGAGTATCCTTTA
>CAZZKU010000212.1:0-2156 GCA_964654635.1 uncultured Piscirickettsiaceae bacterium
CCACCCCTGGCGATTTTTAGCTTTTAAAAAGTTTTTATGGTTAAATAACGACTTATTTAATTAGACTAACACCTTTGATCATGTCCTTATCCCGACAACAGTTATACTCTGCCGTATTTAAAGACACTAAGCCCTCTTCGCTTGCTTTAAAAGCTTGTGATATAGCTTTAGAGGCTTGTTCGCTACCTAAAGAAGGGAAGGTAAGAAGTTTTGAGGTTGCTATTATTTTAGCCGACCTTAATCTTGATGAAGGTACTTTAATAGCGACCTTAATTAGTGATAAAAGTTTAATCGCTGTTTATTCGGAACAAAATATTTTAAGCCTGTTTGGAGAAGGTGTTTCTGAGCTAACTAAAGGGATTCGTAAATTAAATTCTTTTAAAGAATTTAGTGGCATTAGCACTTCAAATAAAGCTCAAACAGAAAACATGCGCCAAATGCTGCTTGCCATGACTTCTGATATTAGAATTATGATTGTTAAGCTTGCCTATCGGGTTGCTAGGTTAAGGTATTTAAAGAACGAACCAGAAGAAGTCCAGGTCTTAATCGCCACAGAAACCCAACTCATTTTTGCGCCCCTTGCCAATCGGCTGGGTATAGCCCAACTAAAATGGGAGCTTGAAGATTTATCTTTTCGCTTTTTACAACCTAAAACTTATCGGAAAATAGCTTCTCAACTTGATTCAAAAAGAACGGAGCGAGAAGCTTATATTGCTAAGCTAATCAAAAACTTAGAAGAGATGTTTTTAAAACGGTTTTCAACCAAGAGCAATCACTTTAAAATTACGGGTCGCCCGAAACATATTTACAGCATTTGGAAAAAAATGTCTCGTAAAAACTTGCCTATAAATGAGCTGTACGACTTAAGAGCCGTTAGAATTTATGTAGAAACTATAGAGCAATGTTATGAAGTATTGGGCATGATTCACAGTCGCTGGAACTATGTAAAGGAAGAGTTTGACGATTATATTGCCAGCCCAAAAGAAAATGGCTACCAGTCAATTCATACGGTTATTATTGGTGATGAAAATAAAACGGTTGAAATTCAAATACGTACCCAAGAAATGCACTTTTCTGCCGAATATGGTATAGCAGCACATTGGCGTTACAAAGAAGGTGCTAAAAACATTGATGCCAGTTTAGAAAAAAGCATTGATTTGGTTAGGCAAATATTGGAATACAATGATAATCCAGATTTATTAAATGAAATCAGTACCGAATTATTATCAGAACACATTTATGTGCTTACGCCAACAGATGAAGTCGTTTCACTTAGAAAAGGTTCTACTCCGCTTGATTTTGCTTACTATATTCATACTGAACTAGGGCATCGCTGTCGTGGGGCAAAAGTTAATGGCAGAATTGTGCCTTTAACCTATTCTTTAAAGATAGGCGATAAAGTTGAAGTATTAACGGTAAAAGAAGGAAAACCAAGTCGTAACTGGCTAAACCCTAACTTAAACTATTTAGGAACTAGCCGAGCAAGAACCAAAGTAAGAACATGGTTTAATCAACAGAACAGGGACATCAATAAAGAAGCTGGAGAAAACCTCTACAATAAAGAGCTAAGACGCTTACATGCTCATAATATTGATATAAAATCATTGCTTAGTCATTTTAAATTAGAAACTAAAGAAGATTTTTTTGAAAATATCGGCAGAGGTCAAATTAATGAAGCTCAATTAACCAACTCTATTCAAAGATTGATTAAACCGAAAGAAGATTTAAATAAAATCGCTCTACAATCTGATTTTGCTACAGATGATACTCATGACAACTTTCATTTTGACGATAACAAATTAACAACTTCATGTAATGCTTATGTTGTTGGTGCTCCGCAATTAACCACTAAGCTAGCGCCTTGCTGTCAACCGACTACTAAAAAGGAAATTATAGGTTTTGTAACTCGCGGGCGTGGAATTACTGTTCACGACAAGCTTTGTAATAATGTACTTAATTTTAGTTATGAAGATCAACAACGATTAATTGAAGTAAGCTGGAATTGCAACGAAAAAGTTATAAGTTATGAAGCCACTTTAGAGTTGCTATGCTTTGATAGAAAAGGCTTGTTAAAAGATATTTTCTTCTTATTAACAAATGAAAATATAAACTTAATAGAAAGCAATACCAAGTCCGATAAAAACGATGGAACCGTT
>CAZZKU010000213.1:0-2143 GCA_964654635.1 uncultured Piscirickettsiaceae bacterium
TTGATTGTTTTAAGGGTTTCCCTTGTGTGTTGACGGCATTTCATTTCGATGAATGCCGTTTTTTTTTGCTTAAAATTTATGCAAAGGTCTGATGTGGTACAAATTTTGTTTACAGAAGTTAAAGATTCTAACCGAATTGCCGATATACTTATTAGATAGAGCATTAAGACAGGGAAACTATTATGGCTAGTAATATTGGTAATGACATTTTAAACTCAATGGGTGCGAGCAGATTTGATGTCCGAATGATGGCGCAAACCTTAGCTGAAGCAGACGTTTCTTCTAAAAGAAATAACCTTGAGCGTTCTGAAACCAAGTTTAATAGTAAATTAACGGGTTTTGACACCTTAAAATTTGCTTTTAATGCTTTTAAAGAGCAGATTACAACTTTAACCGATATTGCTAATTTCCAGAAAAAAAGTGCAGTTTCTTCAGACGAGAGTGTCATTGCTACCACTATTACTGGCAAACCCAATCATGGCTTTTACCAAGTAGAAGTGCAAAGTCTTGCCTCCGCACATACTATTGCTTCCCAAACTGAATTTGCTTCCACAAATAGCGTGGTGGGAGAAGGAACGCTAAACTTTAATGTGGGTGGTTCGGTTTCTTCGATTACAATCGATCCAACAAATAACTCTTTAAAGGGTATTCAAGATGCGGTAAATAGTGCCGATATAGGAGTAAATGCTACCGTTGTAAATGTCGGAACAGGTTATAAAATAATGTTTTCTGCTGCCAATTCTGGAGTAAGCAATACCCTAGATGTTTCAGTTACTGATGTAGATGGAAGCAATACCGATGCATTAGGCTTATCTCGTTTAACTTCAGCCAATATGGATCAAACCGTTGCTGCACAAGATTCAACTATTGTGGTTAATGGTCTAACCATTAACAATTCAGGTAATAATATAGCGGGTGTTATTGAAGGGGTTACTTTAAACCTAAAATCTGCTGATTTGGGCAATCCTAAAACCATTGAAATTAAAGAAAATACTGAAGGTTTACAGGAAAGTGTTAAAGATTTTGTAGAATTGTTTAATGCCTTGGATGATATTATAAAAGACTTAGGCTCTAATGAAACTCCTGATGAAGACGATGAAAATTCTATTTTAGGAACCTTGCGAGGGGATTCGGCATTAAGAACGGTAAAGTCAGATATTAGAGAAGCACTAATAGACTCTATCCCAGGTTTATCTGGTGCAATACAATCCTTGGCAGATATTGGTATCACTAGCGAATTAGACGGCTCCCTAAAGCTAGATGAAGCTAAGCTAACTACGGCTCTAGCCAATAATCCAGAATCCGTCGGTAAATTATTTGCCGCCAATGCCACGGCTACCGATAACTTAGTAACCTACAAAGGATCAACCAAAGATACGATAGAAGGCAGTTTTAATTTAACGATTAATACCGCCGCCGAACAAGCTAAAATTGTAGGTGGTGCTGTTGCCGGTACAGGCATTACTATTGATGGCACAAACAACACCTTTAAAGTAAAAATAGATGGCGAAGAATCTTTAGACCTTGTTCTTGCCGCAGGAACGTATACTGAACAAGACTTGGCAAAAGAAATTGCCCGAGTGATTAATAACGATAACAACATCGCCTCTTCAGGTGGTCGTGTTGCCGTTGAATATGATGCCGTAGCCAATACCTTTAATTTGAACTCAGAGCAATATGGTTCAGCATCTAAATTAGAGTTGGTTTCGGGTAACTTCTTAACATCAGGCGTGGCAGGTTTAGCGGTAACCGCAGAAACTGTCGGTTTAGATGTACAAGGGTTTTTAGAACAAGGTGGAACACTGTATACTTTTGTCGGTTCGGGTCAGGATGTTAAAATAAATTCTATTTTAGATGGGGCTCCAAAGGGACTAGAATTTAGTGTAGAGGGGACAACCACTGGTGCAAGAGGAAGCATAGAATTTAACCGTGGTTATGCAGAGAAATTAAATATTTTATTTGATGAGTTGTTAGAAAAAGATACCGGCATTATTGGCAACCGTGTTACCAATATTAATACTCGACTAGATGAAATTGAAGTTCAAAAAGCACAAGTAGATTTACGCTACGAAAAATTAGAATTTAAATACAGATTACAGTTTGGTGCTTTACAATCTTTGTTGTCACAAATGGACAATACCAG
>CAZZKU010000214.1:0-2140 GCA_964654635.1 uncultured Piscirickettsiaceae bacterium
GAATTGATGGGCTAGAAGTCCACGCAGAATTTCAATCAGTTGTTAAGTGTCTCCTAATAGAAAGATCTTAAATAAGTGGTTAAAGATGAAGCTAACAATATAATTACAATTAATGCACAAAACTTAGGTTGCCCTATGCCTATTTTAAAGTTAAAAAAGGGCTTGTCTATTTATGCACAAGCAGTTGAGTTTGAATTGCTAGTTACCGATTTAGGTGCAAAAAAAGACGTGCCTGCTTTTTGTAAGCAACAAGGTTTGGATAGTGAAATGCAAGAGCTTAATGGAATCTTGATATTTAAAATAAAGCGAGTAATTTCATAATGGAACAAGAAAAAAACCAAGAAACGTTAAGTTTAATTATGACAAAAGGCTCGTTAGACAGTTTTTATTCTTGTTTGGTGTTGGCTTCAACCGCTTTGGCTATGGACAAAAAGGTAACGGTTTTTTTTGCAGGCAATAGCATCAAGTGTTTATATAAAAATCTTAACAGCTTGTCTCTAAGCCCAATTGAATCAGAAGGAATGGTAATGAAACTGGCTTTTGGTTCAGCATGGGTAAGAAAAATTGACTGGAATAATTTATTGCCCAGGTGTTTTTGGATTTTACCAGGAGCTAGAAAACTAGCAACGTCTGCCTTTAAAAAGAATTTAAAAATAAAAAACCAGCCATCAATTGAAGAATTGCGTGAAATTTGTATTGAACTAGGAGTAAGTTTTGTTGTATGCTCAATGACCTTGGATTTAACAGGGGTTGATATTAACAGCTTAATTGATAATATTGAACAAGCTGGTGCCGCCAGTTATTTTGCAGAAACTATGCCCTCACAAGCACTTTATATATAAAAACTGGAAAAAACACATGAAACAATTCGAAAAGGGAATTTACCTCCTGCCTAATTTAATGACCACTATAGCTTTGTTTGCAGGATTTTATGCTGTGATAGCTGGTATGAATGGAGACTATGAATTAGGAGCTATTGCTATTTTTGTGGCAATGGTTTTTGATGGGCTAGATGGGCGTGTTGCCAGAATGACTAACTCCTGTAGTGCTTTTGGAGCAGAATACGACAGTCTAGCCGATATGATTTCATTTGGGCTGGCTCCTGCCTTGTTAATGTACCAATGGGCGTTAAACGATTTTAGTAAGCTCGGCTGGATTGTGGCTTTTATTTATACTGTAGCGGCTGCTTTAAGATTAGCTAGATTTAATACCCAAGTTGGTACGGCTGATAAACGTTATTTTCAAGGCTTACCAAGCCCAGCCGCCGCTGCCTTACTAGCCTCTTTTGTTTGGATGATTGAAACCAATGACATTAATACTGGTTTTGAAGCCTATATTGCCCTGGTATTTACTTTAGTTGTGGGCTTGATGATGGTCAGTGATATTCGTTTTGAATCCTTTAAAGAATTAAATTTGAAAGGGAAAGTACCTTTTGTTACCTTGTTGGTTGTGGTGCTGGTATTGTCGGTTATTGCACTTAAACCTGCACTAATCTTGTTCGTTCTTATTTTGGCATATATTATTTATGGACCGGTTTTAACCCTACGCCTTTTGCAAAAAAAGAAAGCATTGCGTAAGGCGCAAAAAAACAACCAAAATAAAGACGACAGTGACTTGTCTAATAAATGAATGTTGCTGATTTAGAACAGTTGGGTTTGGTTAATTTTTCTGTCAAGCCTGAGTTTGATTCCAGCTCTACTGATTTGCCATTAGACAATGTTGAAGATTTAACGGACTCTAAAGTAAGCTGTGTTTTGGTGGCTGCGGGCTTATCATCTATCTGGCAAAATGAAAGCAAAGATGAGTGGGTTCTGTTAGAAAATATTCTCCAATCTATTGGGCTTGATGTTGATGACGTTATTTTTTTTGATAGTGAAATCATTCAAACCGAAGAAGCTATTATGAACTGTATTGAAGAAATAATAGAAGAGGGTGTGGAATTTGCATTTTCATTTGATGAAAATAGTGAGTTGATTAAGCAGTTACAAGAAGGGCTTTCTATTGCCTTTTTACCCTCTCTTGGTGAGCAGTTAGTGTCAGCAAACAGCAAGCGAGATTGTTACCAAGTATTAAAGCAATATTTCTAAAAAAGAATTCCAGTCTATTATTATTTCCGTTTAATGGAGCAAGCAGGTTTAAG
>CAZZKU010000215.1:0-2139 GCA_964654635.1 uncultured Piscirickettsiaceae bacterium
CTTAAACTAGCACCTTCTAATAATACTTTGGTACCTGCCATCAAGTTGATAGATTGGATTGATAACAACGACTAACCTTTGCTACTTTTTTCAGATGAAAAAAGCCCTTCTACTAAATGGCACTGTTTGTCCATTTGTGCTGCCAGTTTCATATCATGGGTTACCACCAATAAGCCGGTGTTCATTTCTTGGTTTAAGGTTAGCATTAAATCAAAAACCTGTTGTGCAGAAGTGTCGTCTAGGTTACCAGTTGGCTCATCTGCTAGCACACAATTTGGTTTGGTAATTAAGGCACGGGCAATAGCTACTCTTTGTCGTTCGCCCCCTGAAAGTTCTGATGGTTTGTGATGGATTCGTGCTGACAGCCCTACCTTGTCTAAAATGTTTTTGGCTTCTGCTTCGGCAACACTGGCGGTTGAACGTCTTACTCTTAAAGGTAGCATGGTGTTTTCTAGTGCGGTTAGTTCTGGTAATAAGAAATGGAATTGATACACAAATCCCATGTGTTGATTACGTAGTTTGCCCCTTTTAGACTCACTTAACTTAAAAAAGTCTTGCCCCATTAAAGAAACAGTTCCGCTAGTAGGTTGTTCCAAACCGCCTAACATTTGCAACAGGGTTGTCTTTCCTGAGCCTGAACTGCCTACAATCGCTACCGTTTCACGCTGTGCTAGTGTAAAGTTTATGCCTTTAATAACTGGTGTAGTTAACCCGCCTTCACTAAAGGTTTTAGTAATATCCTTGGCTTCTAATATTAACTGGGATGGTTGGTTATTAATCATAACGTAATGCCTCGGCAGGTTGGATTTTAGAAGCCCGTCTAGCAGGGTAAAGTGTTGCCAGTAAAGTCATGATAAAAGCGATACCCGATACTAACCAAACATCACTCCACAACAAATTGGAAGGTATAGTGCTGATATAATAAATATCGGCAGGGAAAAACTTAAAGCCAAATACGGTTTCAAAAAACGGCACTATTACATCAATATTTAAAGAGGCAATCACCCCTAAAACCGCCCCCGAAACAGAGCCTACTATACCTATTATTAAGCCTTGAATAATGAAAATTATTTGAATACTGCCAGGGGTTGCCCCGATAGTTCTTAATACTGCAATATCTTTTTGTTTATCCGTTACCACCATTACCATAGTGGATACAATATTAAATGCGGCAACCATTATAATTAGCATTAGAAAGATAAAGACCATTCTTTTTTCCATTTGAATCGCTTGGAAAAAGTTTGCGTGCTGTTGTGTCCAGTCTCTGGTATAAAGTATTTTGTCAATTTTTTCACCAATGTCATTACGCACCGTGGCTACTTCAAACATATCGTCTAGTTTTATTTGTAGAGCGGTCACTTTTCCTTTGGTTTTAAACACTTTTTGTGCATCATTCATGTGAATAATCGCTAGCCCACTATCGTATTCAAACATGCCTGCTTCAAATATACCAATTACCGTAAATCGTTTTACTCGTGGTATAACGCCCATCGGTGAAACTGAGCCTTGCGGAGCAACCATGGTAACTTTACTGCCCATTGAAACCCCTAATGAATGAGCCAGTTCTGCACCGATAATAATGCCGTATTCTCTTGGTTTTAAATCGACTAAATGACCTTCAAGCATTTTAGATTCAATGTCGGTAACCTCTGGTTCATACTTGGGCAACACCCCACGCACTAACACGCCTTTTACATTATCTCCGTAGGTTAACATGCCTTGCCCAATTACATTAGGTGCGGCGCCGGTTACATGTTTTAACTTGGTGACATCATCGTATAAACTTTGCCAGCTTTCTAGCCGATTTTGTTGTTCCGATAAAGTCATGTGTGCGGTCATGCCTAAAATACGATCACGTAATTCTTGCTGAAACCCATTCATAATCGATAAGACGGTAATTAAGGCAAATACTCCTAACGCAATACCGATCATTGAGGATAATGAGATAAAAGAAATGAAACCATTTCTTCTTTTAGCACGTGTATAACGGTAGCCAAGCAGTAGTTCGAAAGGAACTTTAAACATAGGTTGTCTCTTAATCTCGATGAACATCAAGCACAGGTAAGCTTTTATTAAACTTTACTGCCCAAGTTCTTAAAATGAATATAAATAAAATAGCAACAATAATGGGTATTTCTA
>CAZZKU010000216.1:0-2131 GCA_964654635.1 uncultured Piscirickettsiaceae bacterium
CCTTAAACGGCTAGAACAAAAGGGCATTAAATTTAGTGCAAGTAAATCTGGAAGAAAGGCTGTATTTTTTAGAGATTTAGATGATAATAGTATTGAATTATTTGAACTAGTTTAACTTTAACTTAAGGGTATATCCATGTCGTCTAATATCGAGTCTATTTTGCATGAAAACAGGGTGTTTAGCCCATCAGATGAATTTAAAAAGCAGGCTAATGTAACTGATAAAATTTATCAGTCCATGTTGCAAAAAGCAGATACCGATTTCGTTGGTTTTTGGGCGGATTTAGCAAAAGAAAAACTAAGCTGGTCGAAACCTTTTAGCCAAGCTTTTGATGACTCCAAGGCTCCATTTTATAAATGGTTTAGCGATGGAGAATTAAACGCCTCTTACAATTGTATAGATCGACATCTAGCCGATAAGTCAGATAAGCTGGCAATAGTCTTTGAACAAGATGATGGCAAAGTTCAGCAATATACCTATCAAGAATTACACGCAGAAGTTTCCCGCTTTGCCAATGCTTTAACCGCCCAAGGAATTGAAAAAGGTGACCGAGTGGTCATTTACATGCCGATGATTCCGCAGGCAGTATTTGCTATGCAAGCTTGTGCCAGAATTGGTGCGATACACTCGGTGGTATTTGGTGGGTTTTCAGCAGAATCATTAAAAGATAGAATTGAAAGTGCACAAGCTAAAATGGTTATTACCGCGAATGTGAGCGTACGTGGTGGTAAAACCATTCCCTTAAAAGAATCGGTAGATTTAGCCTTAGAAAATGGCGGTTGTTGTGTACGCACAGTTGTGGTTTATAACCGTACCGATGAAGAAGTGCCTATGAAAGAAGGGCGCGATATTGGCTGGCAAGAAGCCGTTGCTGGCATGAGCAATTACCATGATGCGGTTATGGTCAATTCAGAACACCCATTATTTTTACTCTATACTTCTGGTTCAACAGGAAAACCTAAAGGCATTCAACACAGCACAGGCGGTTATTTATTAAATGCACACGTTACTAACGAATGGGTTTTTGATTTAAAAGACAACGATGTGTTTTGGTGTACTGCCGATGTGGGCTGGATTACTGGGCATACTTATGTGGCTTACGGGCCGTTATCAGTCGGAACAACCATGGTTATGTTTGAAGGCGTGCCGACTTATCCTGATGCGGGTCGTTTCTGGGAGATTTGCCAAGACCATTCCGTAACCGTTTTTTACACCGCACCAACTGCCATTAGAGCTTTAATGAAGTTTGGAGATAGCATTCCACAGCAATATGATTTATCAAAACTACGCCTACTTGGCACAGTTGGCGAACCGATTAATCCCGAAGCATGGACGTGGTATTACAACATCATTGGTGGAGAAAAATGCCCAATTGTTGATACCTGGTGGCAAACAGAAACCGGCGCACACATGATTGCTCCATTGCCAGGCGTAACCGATTTAAAGCCAGGTTCATGCACCAAAGCATTGCCAGGAATTGATGCCAAAATAGTTGATGAAGACGGTAAAGAATTACCAAACGGACAGGGTGGTTATTTGGTGGTCGAAAACCCATGGCCATCTTTAGCCAGAACCATTTGGAATGATGATGAACGCTTTGTTGAAACCTATTTTGGTATGTTTAATAACAAATATTATGTAGTGGGAGACAGTGCCTATAAAGATGCCGATGGTAATTTTTGGATTATGGGAAGAATAGACGATGTATTAAATGTCTCTGGGCATCGTTTAGGTACAATGGAAATAGAATCGGCACTGGTCTCTCATTCTTTGGTTGCCGAAGCAGCGGTAGTCGGCAAACCACACGATATAAAAGGGGAGTCTGTTTTTGCCTTTGTGGTGTTAAATATTGATACACCATTTGATGAAGAAAAATCAGCATTAATTCAACAACTACGCAACCATGTTGCTCAAGAAATTGGCGCGATTGCCAAGCCCGATAATATTCGTTTTGGTAGTAATTTACCTAAAACAAGGTCTGGAAAAATAATGCGTCGTTTATTAAGAACCATCGCCAAAGGGGAAGAAATTGTTGCAGACACCTCCACTCTGGAAGATCCAACTATATTAAAACAGCTAATGAAGGATTAGTTTAAGGAAGAACTTAACAACTGCTAAAAACCCTAAAAT
>CAZZKU010000217.1:0-2125 GCA_964654635.1 uncultured Piscirickettsiaceae bacterium
CAAATAAGTACAAGCCAAACAGAATAACCAACTCATTATTTAAAGGCAACAAAGCCACCATTGCGATAGGAACCAACATTAAAACAAAACCCAACTTCATGGCAAGGCTTACTGTTGGCTGAGAAGTAGAGTTTTTCGATTTTAGTCCCGTAATAGTCGGGGCAAATGCTTGTACAACGCCATACGCAATCACCCAAATTGCCATGAAAGCCCCTACCGACTCTAATGGCCAATGCAGCACGCCCACCAAATACAGCGGCAGAGCCACCACAAACCAAATATCTCTTGCTCCAAATAAAAAGAATCTAGCCACTGATAACCAATTAATTGCCGATGACTTTGAAAACATTTCACTAAATTTAGACTGGTTTTTTTCTTTGCCATTGTTCGCATCCACAAACAAAATAGAAACAACCAACACCAAGGCAATTAAACTCGCTAACCATTGTAAAGCTTGCACAAAACCCACGTTAGACAACAAAAAAGCACCTACAAAAAAACCCACGCCTTTTAAAGAGTTTTTTGAACCTGTTAAGCGACTAACCCACTTATAAAGCTCTCCACGCTCATCTAGCACTAGCGACTTAACCGCACTTTTAGCCGACATTTTATTCAAATCTTTAGCAATGCCTGATAAAGCCTGTGCGAACATAACATAAACCAGACCCAGTAAACTTTCATCTACTGTCAACATTAACAGGGCGATAATTTGTAAAATCAAGCCCACGTTCATGGTCATTTTCAAACCAAATCTTGCACCCAACCAACCGCCTACTAGATTGGTGATAATCCCGAACAATTCATACAGCAAAAATAAAGTGGCTATTTCTAATGGCGAATAACCCAGTTGATAAAAAAACAGCAATACCAACATGCGCAAAGCACCATCGGTAATGGTAAACGCCCAATAATTGGCGGTAATTAATCCATACTGCTGGATACTTGATAGCTTTAACATGTTTAATTAAGCCGTTCTATTTAACAAAACAACTTTTCGCGCAAGCTCCATCATACGCACAACATAACCAATTTCATTATCATACCATGCTAATATTTTCACTTGTGTGCCGTTTACCACCATAGTAGAACCCGCATCAATGACCGATGAACAAGTTTCACCCTCAAAATCTACCGAAACCAAAGGTCTAATTTCAAACCCAAGAATATCTTTTAAATAAGTTTGCGAAGCCTCTTCAAAAAAACCATTTACCTCTTCAACAGAAGTCGGTTTTTTTACCTCTAGCACCAAATCGGTTAAAGAAGCATTCATCAAAGGAACCCGCACTGCCAAACCATTTAACAACCCATCTAACTCGGGGAAAATGCCGCCTATCGCCTTTGCTGAACCTGTAGAAGTCGGGATAAGCGACTCAAAAGAAGCACGTGCTCGGCGTAAATCTTTATGCCCATGATCAACCACTTTCTGAGTATTGGTTCGATTGTGCATTGAAGTTATCATTCCGTGCTTAATGCCCAACTTTTCATGTACAACCTTAATAACCGGCGCAATACAATTCGTAGTGCAAGATGCCGCCGTAATTAAAGAATCCTTTCCTGCTTCAAAAATACCGTCATTAATACCCATTACAATATTTTTAACGCCCTCATTCATCGGAGCAGCCACAATAACCTGTTTCACACCTTGGTCAAAATAAGCCTGTAAAGATGCTTTATCACGAAATTTACCGGTTGATTCAATAACAACATCAACCTTTAAACTTGCCCAATCCGTATCGGCAATTAATTCATTTGAAGAATAGCTTATCTTTGAATTTTTAATACACAACTCATTATTAATGGCATTAACCTCATGTTGCCAACGCCCATGAGTAGAATCAAAATGTAATAAATGGGCAGAACCTTCTGCATTGGTTGCTACTTCATTAATATGCACGAACTCAAAACATTCCCAATCAAAAGATTCTCTTAACGCCAACCTTCCCATTCTTCCAAAACCATTAATTGCTATTCTAATTGTCATAATTAACCATTCTAACCTCTATTTTAAATACAGCATTACCAGTGAAGACATATGGTGCAAAAGTATATCTTAGGGAGCCACCCCTGGCGTTTTTTGGCTTTGGAGCATTAAATATACTTATAATAAACAAGCTTAACTCCCTAG
>CAZZKU010000218.1:0-2102 GCA_964654635.1 uncultured Piscirickettsiaceae bacterium
GGTTTAAGCTTTGATACGCTGTAAACTGCGACTGTAATACTTCTACTTTTCTCATATAACTGTTGTAGGCAATAATGGTTGGAATAGCCAGTCCAATTCCGCCAGCAGTCGCTTTTAACGCTAAAGACAAGCCAACCATAATTTGCCCAGTATCTACATTATCAGACAGACCCATCGTATGAAAGGTAACCATTATGCCTAATACAGTACCAACCAAACCTACATAGGGTGCATTTGCTCCTATTATAGAAAGAGTGGTTAAATTTTTGGTGGCATCAATGGTCATAAGTTCAATATGTTCATATTTTTTAAAATCGAACTTACGCAAGCTTAAATATCGTTCAATGCTAAGCCAGGTTGCAACAAACGCCATTAAGCCTAGTATGCTGAAAACAGTGAGGTCTAAATATGTTTCTAGTAATTCCATTTGTATTGGGTTCTCTTGGTTAAAAAATGATTGTTAACGCTAATCTTAATGCTTCTTCTTTCTTCTTTTACGTCTGGCTTTAAAATACATCCAAAATCCTGTTAAGGACAGGATTAAAAAAAATATAGAGAATAGGTCAATAACATAAGTACCCAGCGAGCCAAAAAAACGACCTGAGTGCATGTCTAATAATACCCTTTCTACAGTTAAGCCATTATTCCTGTCTTGCTCAATAATTTTTTGCATCGACAAGGGTAGGCTAGCTTGTAAAATAGGTTGTCTATTTCCCTTTTCTTCTTTATAAAGGCTTAACTCCTCATAAGGAGGCTTAATAGTATATAGTAAGTTATCTGTTTTTTGAATAATTAACTGACTATCTTCTAGGTAAACTAATTTAATGTTTAGGTCAGGCTTAATTACGTCAATTAGTTCAGCTTCTTTAGTGGTTAAAATCAACCCTTGATTGGTCGCAATAATTAAACCAAAAGAAGTTTTTTGAAAGCCAAATAACTGCTCAATAGTTAGTTGCTTTAAAGGAGTTTGGTTTATATATAAGGTTTGAGAAAACAGCGAAACCCAAGTTTCTTCTTGGTTAAATGAGGCTTCTATTTGAGGAAGTTCTATGCCATACCAATCGTTAATTACTTTGCTGTTAATTGATATTTTGTTAAATTCAAATCGGTCATTATGGTTAAGCATAATGCCCGTAATGACCAACATTATCACTACAAGCATAGAAACCAGGCCTAGTTTTTTATGTAGTGACGAGATAAATTGGTATTTCATGAAATAGCGTTTATTGAACTTTTGGACGGTCGGTACGTTTCGAGTCTAAATACAAAGCCATTCTAGCTAGTTTGGTTACCGCATGCCACGAAAGGGTCGCCCCTGAAATATTGTCCACTCGATTAGTTAGCTTAAGGTCTTCTGTTAGTTTGTTTTGGTCAAATTGTTTGGTAAAAAAAGGCAACTTCACTTCCCAACCACGGCTTTCACGAAATGCTAAAATACGCAGTTTTTGAATGGTATTATTGTCAATAGTTATCGCAACATCAATATAACGCTCTTTACCAATTTTGTGTAATAGCCAAACACTTTTGCTGGGCTGTGCTGGGTCTATCCAATAACTCACCCGCATTTGTTTATAAGGGTGTCCCAGAATATCGGCAACGGTTGTTTTTGTATCTGCCAACAACCAAATTTTCTTTTTAATCGGTGGAGTATTAAACTCTTTAGCAAGGTATTGTTGAAACTTATCAGCTTCACTTGAAGCCTGTGAAAAACTAGAAAAAGGCAGTAAAAACAGTATAAATAGGGTGAAAAACAACTTATTTAAGCTAAACAGTACCACACCCCTGGCGATTTTTGGCATTGGGACGTTCTGTATAGAAGGTTTTATGGCTTGTTTTATTTGATGCTTAGTCATTTGATTTAATTAAAATTTTATTTGTACTATATTCTAGCTTAATCAAAGGTTCTTTAGATGTATATTTGCTAGAATATGCTTAAAAATTTTAGGAGAGATTAATATGTCACAACCCACGGTAGGTATTGTTAGCTTAGGTTGCCCAAAAGCAACGGTAGATTCAGAGAGAATTTTGACCCAATTAAAATCAGAAGGTTATCAATTAACCAATAGCTATGAAGATGCCGATACCGTCATTGTCAATACCTG
>CAZZKU010000219.1:0-2084 GCA_964654635.1 uncultured Piscirickettsiaceae bacterium
GCAAACTTACGTTTACCAACTTGGTACACTTGGTCTTTACAAGTTTCTACCACGGCTCGGCTGTCGGTTATTTTTGTGCCGTTTAATTTTACCGCTCCTTGCTTAGTCATTCGATGCGCTTCAGAAGTGGTGCTGACCAACCCTGCTTCTTTTAACATATTGGCAACCGGTAGAGGTTGTGCAAAACTAAATTCTGGCATTTCATCTGGTATTGCATTTTTGCTAAATTTGGTTTCAAAATCTTTTAAAGCCAGCTTGGCTTTTTCGGCAGAATGAAAACGCTCAATTAATTCTAAAGCTAACTTAACTTTAATATTCCGCGGGTTCTCGCCCTCTTTAACTGCTTGCTGATAACCTTCGATAGTTTGCATGCTTTCAAAACTAAGCAGCTCATAATAACGCCACATTAACTCATCAGAAACCGACATAACCTTGCCAAACATATCGTTAGGTTCATCTCGAATACCTATATAGTTATTCAAAGATTTAGACATTTTTTGTACGCCATCTAGCCCTTCAAGAATGGGCATGGTTAAGGTACATTGTTGTGGTTTGCCATAATGCCCTTGCAAGGTGCGGCCCATTAGCAAATTAAATTTTTGGTCTGTTCCGCCTAGCTCAATATCGGCATTCATCGCAACCGAATCATAACCTTGCACTAATGGATATAAAAATTCGTGAATTGCAATCGGCGTGTTGGAAGCATATCTATCTGAAAAATCATTCCGCTCTAGCATTCTAGCAACCGTGGTGGTACCTGCTAGTTTAATCATATCTGCGGCACTCATTTTACTCATCCATTCCGAGTTAAACATCACCGTGGTTTTGGCAGGGTCAAGTATTTTGAAAACTTGCTCTTTATAGGTTTCTGCATTTTTAGCAATATCTTCTGCCAACAAAGGCGGTCTAGTGGCACTTTTTCCAGTCGGGTCGCCAATTAAAGCGGTAAAGTCGCCGATTAAAAACAAAACCTCATGCCCTAAATCTTGAAACTGTTTTAGCTTGTTTAATAAAACCGTATGCCCTAAATGCAAATCTGGAGCGGTTGGGTCAAAGCCTGCTTTTACTCTTAACGGCTTGCCAGATTCTAACTTTTTAATTAGCTCTTTTTCTACTAAAATCTCTTCTGCACCACGTTTAATTAGTGCCAATTGTTCTGCTACTGTTGTCATACCTTATCCTTGCTCACACAACACGGTATCCGTGTTTAATTCTAATTTACCAGTCAAATCGCTTATTTTTTGAATGTTGTTTTTCTGGCAATATTTAACCAAGTCTTTATTAATTTTTTTAACCAGTAAAGGGTCTTTCGCAATAGCCGTACCAATCGCAACCATTGATGCACCCGCTAGCATAAATTCAATAACATCTTCGGCGGTAGAGATACCACCCAAGCCAATTACTGGAATGTTATGCAACTTGGCAACCTGATAAACCTGATGCACTTTTAATAAGGCAACAGGTTTAATAGCCGGCCCTGACAAACCACCTTGGTTATTTCCTAAGGTAGGTCTGCAAGTTTTAATATCTATTTGCATACCCATCAAAGTATTAATGGCAGAAAGTACATCTGCCCCCGCATCAATTACCCTTCTCGCCCCTTCGGCAATATCGGTTTGATTGGGAGATAGTTTTACTATTAACGGCTTAGTGGTGTTAGCACGACAAGCTTCTACTACCTTTGCTGCCATATCAGGGTCATTACCAAAAGTTGCCCCGCCTTCTTTTACATTGGGGCAAGAAATATTAACTTCAATTGCTGGCAAATCGGTTTGGTCAAACATTTTGACTATTTCGCCGTATTCTTCAATACTAGAGCCAGACACATTAATAATAAACTGGCTGGCTGATAAATCTAATTTAGGGAGCGTTTGCTCAATAATGTATTTGGCACCTGGGTTTTGTAAACCAATAGAATTTAACAAACCACAAGCAGATTCCATCACCCTTTCAGCTTTGTTACCCAGTTTAGCTTCAATAGTCGTGCCTTTTAAAAACACTGCCCCAATATCTTTATTGGAAAAACCCGACACAGACTGGTACTCTATGCCATAACCCGCATTACCCGAAGCCATCGCAACGGG
>CAZZKU010000220.1:0-2074 GCA_964654635.1 uncultured Piscirickettsiaceae bacterium
GGATTATCCACATTAATTCGGTCGCTGTCAAACCTAAAAATCGCCAGGGGTGGGTGTGATGATTAAATTGGGTTAATCGGTTGCTTTTACTTCTCCTAAAAAGCAAGTATAATGCGGTGCTTATTTATTTATAATCGTGGACGAGTTTTTTAGAATTATGCAAATTACACTGCTAAAATCCAAGCTACATAGAGTTACCACCACCCACGTCGAGTTAGGCTATGAGGGGTCTTGTGCTATAGATGGCTGTTTGTTAGATTTGGCAGGGATTCGTGAGTACGAACAAATTCAAATTTATAATGTTAATAATGGTGAACGCTTTACTACCTATGCAATACGTGCCGAAGAAAATAGCGGTATGGTTTCTGTCAATGGTGCAGCAGCACATAAAGCAAGTCCTGGGGACGTGTTAATTATTGTGACCTATGTTAGTATGGAAGAAAAAGTTGCAGCATCTTTTAAGCCAGTTATGGTTTATTTTAAAGATGGTTGCAATACCGTTTCGCATACACGTAATGCCATTCCTCCTCTTCAAACCAAAAAAATGGATTAACTTTTTTAGAAATTTTTTTATGCCATCTCCTACCAATTTAACTCATACGGATATTTATTTAAATGCAAAACAGAGACTTTGATGTAGTTATTATTGGTGGAGGCATTACTGGCACGGCTCTTACTTATGTGCTTGCAAAATACACGGAGATAAAAAGTGTCTGTGTTTTAGAAAAATATGGTTCACTCGCCCCATTAAATTCGAATGCAACCAGTAATAGCCAAACCTTACATTGTGGGGATATTGAAACTAACTACACGCTTGCCAAGGCAAAGCAAGTTAAGCATACCGCAAATATGCTGGTAAATTATGTTAGTCAAGTCGATAAAAATGATTTCTTATACAAATTCCCTAAAATGATTCTAGCGGTTGGCGATGAAGAGTGTGAACGCTTAGTAAAACGTTACGAAGAGTTTAAGGAAGACTTTCCTTACATGGAGCTTTGGGACGCTAAAAAAATTGCAGAAATAGAGCCTAAAGTTGCGTTAAAAAATGGCATTCCTCGCCCAGAAAAGATTATGGCAAGCGGTTGTGTTGATGAGTATTGTGCGGTTAATTTTGGCAATCTATCTCGCTCTTTTATTGATAGCTCACGTAAATATCACAAGGATATTCAGGTTTCTCTTAGTTCGCAAGTGGAGCGTATTGTTAAGTTAGATGAGGGGTATGAGTGCCAAACCGCACAGGGCAGTTTTCGTGCTAAGTTTGTGGTTGTTTCTGCTGGTGCGCATAGTTTGTTGCTTGCAAATCAGTTAGGGCATGGTTTGGACTTGTCTATTTTGCCGATGGCAGGGAGTTTTTACTTTATCCCAAGCACCCTAGCAGGAAAAGTGTATACCATGCAAAATGACAAACTGCCTTTTGCAGCCTTGCACGGCGACCCCGACTTAACCGAACCAAATAAAACGCGTTTAGGGCCAACCGCTTTAATGATGCCAAAACTAGAAAGATATACTGGTGGAACTTACCTGGATTTTTGGAAAAGTTTTAAATTAGATGGAAAGGTGATGAAAGTGCTTTGGGGTCTGATGAAAGATAGCGCTATTCGTAACTATATCTTTCGCAATTTTTTGTTTGAAGTTCCTTGGCTAAATAAAAAACTTTTTGTTAAAGACGCTAAAAAAATAATCCCTGATTTAACCACCAAAGATTTAACCTATGCTAAAGGTTTCGGCGGCGTTCGCCCGCAAGTTATTGATAAAACCGAGATGGTTTTGAAGCTAGGAGAGGTGAGTATCGTGCCTGAAACAGACCACATTATTTTCAATATGACTCCATCACCAGGTGCGACTACTTGTTTGGGTAGTGCTTATCGTGATGCAAAAATAATTTGTGAGCGTTTGGGAGTTGAGATGCACCAAGAAAATCTTATTAATGATTTATTAAATGGTAAAGATTTAACCCCTTAATTCGATATTAAGTATATGATGTTCTATACATAAAAAAATAGAGAGGTTCATCTCATGATTCATATTTTTAGGCATTTTGAAACAGGTGTAAATGATTTTTTAGAGTTTACAG
>CAZZKU010000221.1:0-2060 GCA_964654635.1 uncultured Piscirickettsiaceae bacterium
TTAAAAGTTACCAAAGCATTAAATTAATCAAGCGTACGCTTAACTTCAATTCTTTCGTAGCACTCTATTTGATCGCCGACTTTAACATCGTTATAGTCTTTAACGCCGATACCACATTCCATGCTTTTGTTTACTTCGTTTACGTCGTCTTTAAAGCGTCTTAGTGACTCTAAAGAACCTTCATAAATAACGATGTTTTCACGTAGTACACGGATTGGATTGTTACGCTTCATAGTACCTTCAGTTACCATACAACCAGCAATTAAGCCAATTTTAGGTGCTTTAAATACATCACGAACATCGGCAACACCAACAATATTCTCTTGGAAGTCTGACGCTAGCTTACCTTCAACTGCACGCTTAACTTCATCGACTATTTCATAAATTACTGAATAGTATTTTAGAAAAACACCTTCGCTGTCAATAATGCGTTTTGCTTTGACATCAGCACGAACATTAAAACCAAAGATCATGGCATCAGATGCCAGTGCTAGGTTGGCATCTGTTTCAGATATTCCACCTACTCCAGAAGAGACTACCGATACTTTCACTTCTTCGTTTGATAGTTTAACCAAGGCATCTACAATTGCTTCAATTGAACCTTGTACATCTGCTTTTAAGATAATATTTACGTTCTTAATATCGCCTTCAGCCATTCTATTAAACATATTGTCTAATTTAGATTTTTGCTGACGGGCAATTTTAAGTTCTTTGGCTTTGGTTTGTCTATGCCCTGCTACTTCTCGTGCTTTACGCTCATTTTCAACGCAAATCATGTCATCACCTGCAACAGGCACTCCTGACATTCCTAGCACTTCAACAGGCATTGATGGCCCTGCTGAGGTAATAATTTTGCCATGTTCATTAACCAATGAACGAATTCGACCATACTCCATGCCACAAAGTACAATATCCCCTTTAGAGACCATTCCTGACTGTACTAATACGGTTGCTACTGGACCACGCCCTTTATCAAGACGAGATTCGATAACTACGCCACGAGCAGGGCCTTTGGATGGTGCTTTAAGCTCTAAAATTTCTGCTAACAAGGCAATTGATTCTAATAAATCATCTACACCTTCACCTGTTTTAGCAGATAGCTTGGTGAAAGGAACATCGCCACCCCAGTCTTCTGGTACAACTTCTTCTGCGACCAATTCTTGCATTACTCTGTCTGGATTAGCACCTTCTTTATCCATCTTATTGATAGCAACAACCATGGTTAAACCAGCTGCTTTAGCATGCTGAATGGCTTCTTTTGTTTGTGGCATAACACCATCATCAGCGGCAACAACAATAACCACAACATCGGTTACTTTAGCACCACGAGCACGCATAGCGGTAAAGGCTTCATGCCCTGGAGTATCAATAAAGGTTACTCCACCTTGCTCTGTTTTAACATGATAAGCACCAATGTGCTGAGTGATTCCGCCTGATTCTCCATGAGCAACTTTTGCTTTACGAATGTAGTCTAATAAGGAGGTTTTACCATGATCTACATGCCCCATAATAGTTACTACTGGTGCACGAGTAATCACTTCATATTCTGACTCGTCACTATGAATAACATCATCTTCTAGTTGATTTTCATTAACCAGTACCGCTTTATGCCCCATTTCTTCAATAATTAATTGGGCTGTTTCTTGGTCAAGAACTTGGTTAATCGTAACCATAGTTCCTAAAGACATCATAAACTTGATAACTTCTACCGCTTTAATTGCCATTTTATCCGCTATTTCAGAAACCTTGATGGTTTCACCAATACTAATTTCACGGATTTGTTTTCCAACTGGTTTTTGGAAACCATGCTCATTATCAGTAACTTCAACAGGTCTTCTATGTGGTTGCTTATTACGACGACGACCGAAGGCGTTGCCTCCCCCACCAAAAGCAAGGTTCTTTTTAGACTGCTTTTGTTTTGCCACTGGTTTTCCTTTAGGCTTTGCATCGGCTTTTTTAGCAGGTTGCGCTGGTTTAGCATCTTGACCATAAAACTTTTTAGCTGGTTTTGGTTTTTCTGCTACTGGTTTTTTAAGCTCTGGTTTAAGATTTTGCTTTGG
>CAZZKU010000222.1:0-2060 GCA_964654635.1 uncultured Piscirickettsiaceae bacterium
GCAAAGAATACTAATTAGCTTGACTTTACTTTTAGGGGTGGCAGGAGCTGTTAGGTGGTGTTCAGTGCCTTCTTTTTGACAAGATTTATCAAACTTATGATTGTTACTAAGTGTTTTTCTTCCTCTAGCAAATCTGTCGGTAAATTCAAAACCTTTAAAAAGTACATAAGAACAAAAAAACATAAGTACATTTGTTCTATTGTGTGCTATAAATTCAATTAGAAAATCATTAAATATTAAAAGGCATCTAATTCAACTATGAAAACTTTAGCTATCGCAAGCCAAAAAGGAGGAACGGGTAAATCTACAACCTCTATTCATATTTCTTCTGCTGCTACAAAAGCAGGACTTAAAGTTTTATTAGTTGATGCAGACCACAACTCTAGTTCCGCTTTATTCTGGGGAAAAGAACGAGAAGTTTCTGAACCTCTCGTTGTAACTGCGTTTCCTGAAGATTCTGAAGATATGGATATTGAAGAATCTGAGTTAATTGAAAAATTGGATTTTTTTAAGGAGGCAGGGGAAAATGAAGATTACGATTTAATGGTGATTGACTGTCCACCGTATGTCAATAAGTTAGCAATCTATGCAACATCAATGGCAGACTTAACCATTATTCCAGTTAGACCAAAATTTAATGATCTGCAAACACTTTATAAAACAATATCAAGGGTTGAGAAGCCAATCGGTGTATTACTCTCTCAGTGTCAGCCTAAAATCAACGGAATGGAATCAGGTAAAACTCAGGAAGCTCGAAGATTGATTGAAGAAAATGGCATAAGTGTTGTCCCTGTTCAAATAACTAATCGTGAATCTTACTCAGACTCTCTAAATGGTGGGTGTTCTGTGTTGGAATATGAGCCGAAAGGAAAGGCTTCTGAAGAAGTGTTGCAATTATGGGATTGGGTCAAAAATGAAATGGGCATAAAGTGTAACTTAAATAAAGGTGGACATTAAAATGAAGCAAAAAAGATCAGCTATATCATTAAGTGGCATGGGAGTAAATAAAAAAAACAATGCTAACTTGCTTTCTATTGAGATTGATAAATTAGTTGAAAATCCATATAACGCAAGGTTTTATTATGATCCTAATGAGATAGTAAATCGTGCCGAATCACTCAAAGAAAATGGTCAAATATCTCGCATCATAGTTGTCAAACACAATAATAAATACATAGTGATCGATGGGCATTATCGTTGGAAAGCAGCTATAAGTATCGGATGGAAAAAAATAGATGCTGAATTAAAGGATATTGATGAAAAAGACTACTTTAAAATTAGTCGTGCTGCGAACGATGACCACCAATCAAATACTGTTTTTGATATTGCCAGAGGGTTAAAGTTAATAAAAGAAAAAAAGCTGGCCAAGAACAACGATGAGTTAGCCGTTCTAGCTGGAGAATCAAACAGAGCGAATATATCAAAGTTATTACAGTTAAACGAACTACCACAAGCGGCAGCCAATATTTTAGCTTTAAGAAAACCTAAAGTCGCAATGACAGTTGCTTATGAGTCTTATTTATTGTGGAAAGTAATAAAAGAAAAGCTTCCTGACCCTGAAGATTTTTTTGTAAATTACTGCCAAAGCAATATTGTTAATAAGTTAGCTGGTAGAAATATAATTGAAGCGTATAAAAACAAATTAAATTCTTCAAGAAATTCGCAAAAGCAGAGTAAACCAGCCCCTTATAAAGAATATTTTAATTCAAAAAATAAGAGTCGTGGAAGGTTGGATATTTCTGGTCTTAATGTGAGCATGACGTACACGGCAACTGATCAAGAACAAGCTAAAAAAATTGCCGATGCGATCAACAAAATAATTGAGGAAGACAATAATGTTTAAAACAGAACAAAGACTGCCTTTAATTGATAAAAAATTACACCTTAAATTCAAAAAAAGTTTGTATTGAAAAACGCATTTCAATGGAAGAAGGTGCTAAAAAAGGGCTCTTTTGAAAAATGAGTGGGTAAGTTACAATCAACTAACCCTATAAACTAATTAAAGCACGATTATTATGATAACAGAATTATTTCAACAAACCCTACATAGAGTCTCCTCA
>CAZZKU010000223.1:0-2053 GCA_964654635.1 uncultured Piscirickettsiaceae bacterium
GCTTCGGCAGCAGCTTTTGCTTCGGCAGCAGCTTTTGCTTCGGCAGCAGCTTTTGCTTCGGCAGCAGCCTTTTCTTCAGCAGCTTTTTTAGCAGCAGCATCTTGAGTAGCCGTTGCTTCAGCATTAGCATCTTCTACAACGGGACCTGATGAACTACAACCGACTAAAGATGCTCCTAAAAATGCGACTAAAAACAAGTTTCTTAAAGTTGAAAGAGTCATTGTTATTCCTTTGTTTAATTATTAATTATAAAATTGTGGGTAATTTAAAACATTTTCATACAACTAAATATACCCTATTTTAGCTAAAAAACAAACCTTTAATTGCACTCGTTAAACCTATCGCCAGCTAATTCACCAAGTTTGCTTTCATCAAAAATATTTACTTCTTTTTTTTGCCAACTTACTATATTTTCTTTGTTAAATTTAGTCAAGATTCTAGAAATAGTTTCGGGTGTTAAACTTAAGTAATTGGCCACATCTTTATGCAAAATACTTAGCCTAAATTGAGTATGCAAATAACCCCTAGATTTTAACTTTAAAGCTTTAAACAATATAAAGTAAGCTATTTTTTGCTCTGCTGTTTTTTGGGTCAACAAAGAAGAGTGGCGACGACTATTTACAATTTCCTGACTCATCAAGTGGAGCAGCTGCCCATTTAAATTAGGCACATTCCCAGCTAGACTGGTTAGTTCCTCAAAGGGTATTTCACACACACTAGAGTCGTCTAAAGCAACGGCAGAAAACGGGTGTTCGTTATAAGCAAGTGCATCCAGACCCAGAATATCACCCGTTTGATAAAACCCATGAATATTTTCTTCCCTGTTTTCACTGATAGAATAAACTTTAACCATGCCCGATTTAACCGCAAAAAAAGACTGTAAAACCTCACCTTTTTTATACAGATACTCGCCTTTTACTAAAGAAGTCTTTTTTTCAACTAACGAATCAAGCTTAGCAAGGTCTTTGGGTGTCAAACCATTAGCAAAACATAGCTTTTGTAAACCACAGCTTCCACAACTAGAACGAAATACAGGGGTATCTTTTAAATTATCAAACAATTCTTTAGCACTATTTTGCATTTTATTCTTTTCCAGTAAAACTAAATTCTAATGACTACTATCTTAACAAAACTTAGCTATAAAGAATCTATAAAACAATTTCTTTAATTCGTTGGACAAAGTAGATTGTCTATTTTTTAATCAATCTGTAATAAAGCTTCGTATTTTCAACACTTGGTTAGCATTAATAAAAACTAACCACAAAGTTATCCACAGCATTTGTGGATTAAAACGCCCGCCATAAACTGCATAACCAAAAAGCAATAAAAGGCTAAAAATGATGTTTTTTCAACTGGTTACATTAACTAACTATAAATCAAGGAAAGTGTTTTTTTTAATTTACAAACCTGCCTGTCAAATAATTTATTCACTTTATTCACTGCTTAAATATTTCTTACCCAAACGCGACAACAACGCAAATATTATGATAGAATCCCCCCCTAATTCAGCCATATTGAGAAAAAATGGTAAAAATACTAGGCATTGGCAATACTTTATTAGACGTTATTATTTCAACCCCTTATTTCCCCAATGAAAATGAGGAGTTAAGAGCTGCTAGCAGAGAATTTCAAGTAGGTGGCAACGTCAGTAATTCGCTATATGTTCTTTCTCAACTTGGTCATGAAACCAGTATTGTGTCAACTTTAGCCAGCGATGACGCTGCTAAAAAACTGCTAAAAGGTTTAAAAGAACGCGGTATTAATACCGCTTACCTGCAAAAATTCATTCAGGGGCAAACACCCACTTCTTATGTCATTTTAAACCAACAAACAGGCTCACGTACTATTACCCATTTTCGAGATTTGGCTGAAGTTAGCTTTAAGCACTTTGCAAAAATAGAAGTTGAAAATTTTGACTGGCTTCATTTTGAAGGGCGAAACATTGAAAATTTAGCGGGCATGATGAATATTGCTAAAACATTTTTAACCTATCAACCCATTTCTTTAGAAGTAGAAAAAGAACGTGACGGTATCGAACAAATTATTCCTTTAG
>CAZZKU010000224.1:0-2047 GCA_964654635.1 uncultured Piscirickettsiaceae bacterium
GGGTTTGTAGCTAGTTTTTAAACTATTTTATGGTTTGATAAACAGCTTTTTTATCAATATCTGCCTGCTCGATTAAAGCACCTACTCTCGCATCCATTTCCGAGGTTGCTAGAACTTGCTCTACCGCAGTCAATAGTTGAGATTTTAGCCCCGCTTCTTCAGGAAGCTTTCCTTCTTTAACGGCTGATATTTCTAACACCAAGCTATCTCCTGTTGGCAAGGTGGCAACAACATAGCTTGGGGTATCTTCTGGTTTTGGTGCTTTAAACAGGGCTTGGGTAACCTCTGGCAATACCTGTCTATTTTCACGATTTAACCAGCCTAATACTTTTAGCTCTACGCCCTCTTTTACCAAATCATCTAGGGTGGCTTCACCTGTTTGAACTTTGGCTAAAATCTCTTTAGCTAAATCACTTGAAGCTTTAACCCCTGCTTGACGCTGAATTTCTTTGGCAATTTCACTAGCCACATCCGCCAGCTCTTTTTGTTGTGCGTCTATTACGGTGTTGATTCTAACCACAACAGAAGAGGTTGGGGTTAACTCAATAACCGGACTATTCATGCCTCTTTTCTTAACATCTTCAGAAAAAGCCGCTGCCAAAACCTTGCTGTTAGAGGCTACCTCTCCCTCCCCTCCTTGTCGAGAAAATGGCTGAGTTGTTTGAATTTCAACACCAATCGCATCTGCGGCAGGCACTAAGCTATCAGATTGCTCATAAGTTATGGTACTCAACTGTTCTAATAAATCAAAATACTGTTTTTCAGCGGCTCTTAAACGAAACTGTTCTTCAACGGTTGCTTTAACGTCTTCGAAAGGTTTGGTGCTTTTTTCTTCAATTGCCACTAATTTAATTAGATGATAACCAAAATCAGTTTTAATTGGTTCACTTACCTGCCCTATTTCCATTGAAAAAACGGCATTATCAAATTCAGTTACCATCATTCCTTGTTGAAACATACCTAAATCGCCGCCTAAAGAAGCTGAACCAGGATCTTGGGAACGCTCTCTTGCTAAAGTTTCAAACGAGGCACCTTCAGCTAATTTAGCTTGAATTTCTGTTATTTCTTTTAAGGCGCTTTCTTCTTGAGCTGGCGCATCAATTCGAATTAGAATATGACTTGCTTGACGTCTTTCTGCCAGGGTAAACTCATTTTTATTGTCTTCATAATAGTCTTGAAGATCATCTTCGGTGATAATTACTTCTTTGGCTAAATTATCTTGTGATAATAATAAATAGTCTAAGGTTATTTTTTCTGGAATAACAAAATCAGCTTGATTATTGTCATAAAAGCTGGCAATTTGTTCTTCTGATACTTCAACCATTTTTGCCAATGGACGTTGGTCAATTCGTAAATAACTTAATTTTCTTTCTTGAAACAGTAACCTTGCTAATAGCTCAAGCTGCGTGTCGGTAGAAAAAGCAGACGTGGCAGTTATTTGGCGAAATTGCTGTTCTGCTAAAAACTGGCGTTGCTCATATTCAAATCGAGCTGCACTCAAACCATTTCTAGCTAGAACCGATTGATAGGTCGCTTCATCAAATATACCATCTTTATGAAAAACATCCGCCGACTGTATTGCTCTAGCCAACTGAGCGTCTGAAACAAACATATTGTTGCTTTCAGCCCATTGCTGAATAACTTTAGATTCTATTAGGGTGTCTAGCACTTGAGATCTTAGCTCTTTATCGTCCACGATTTGATCGTACATATCGCCAAATTGAGACTGGAGCCTTTGCTTTTGTCGATTATATAACGAAATAAATTCGTTGCCGGTTATTTCGTCTCCATTTACTTCTGCCACTACCACGGTTTTTTCTAACTGTGCGTATTGTTCTATGCCAAATAATGCAAAAGTGATAATAATTAACCCAACAATCACCCAAGCAATCCAGCCTTGTGATTTTTCTCTAATGCTTTGTAACATTGCCCTACCCTATATTTATAAAAATCAATCTGATATTCTACCAAGCCCATTAACATAATTTTAATTAAATTTTACAGAAGGCATAAAAAAACCCAGTTTTTCTGGGTTTTTTAATTTTTT
>CAZZKU010000225.1:0-2019 GCA_964654635.1 uncultured Piscirickettsiaceae bacterium
ATATGGCTATTACTGACTGGCACGAACATGACCGCCCCCGTGAAAAACTACTAAAATTTGGTGCTGACCAATTAAGTGATGCCGAGCTGCTGGCTATTTTATTAAGAGTCGGTGCGCAAGGAAAAAGTGCGGTCGAACTAGCACAGGATCTATTAAATCACTTTGGTGATATCCACTCCTTGCTGCTGGCAAATGAAGAAGAGTTTTGTGCCGCTAAAGGCTTAGGATCGGCTAAATTTGTGCAATTTAAAGCGGTTGTTGAAATTGCTAAACGCCATTTTGAATCGGGGCTGTCTAAGGGAGACACCATGAACAACCCTGGAATGGTTGCCCAATATTTAAGCACCCAAATAGGACACCAACAGCGAGAAACTTTTGGCGTGATGCTGTTAGACCAACAAAACCAACTTATTAAATTTTGTCCTTTATTTACAGGGACTTTAAATCGGACGAATATCCACCCTAGAGAAGTGGTGAAAGTAGCCTTAGATAACCATGCCGCAGCGGTTATTTTAGCTCACAACCACCCTTCTGGCGACCCTACTGCCAGCCAGTCGGATATAGAAATTACTCAACATTTACAACAGGCCTTACAACTAATGGAAATTCGCTGTCTTGACCACATTATTATTGGTGACCAAGGACGTTGGCTATCGTTTGCAAATACAGGGTTATTAACATGAAAAAATATTACTTGCTTAGATTTAGTTGGCTTTGGCTAACGCTTTTCATGTCTATTGGTCTGGCTTGGCATTTATTAGCTTATTTTGATTTTGGCTATGCTATCTGGTATGAATTTGGTGGTATCAAAGAAACCATTCAGCTTTATGCCCCACAAAACAACTTTAAACAGGGCTTTGAAAATGTAGCCCCTGCCTTGCAAATAGAGGCTTTTCACCACATTGTGCAAGCAATACAAAACGATGGGACAGGACTTGCCAGTATTAGCTACCCTTTAAACGGGCAACTTGTACCACTTCTGCACCAAGAAGAAATTATTCACCTACAAGATGTTGCCAATTTAATTAGCTACTTAAATAATGTTTTTTACACCGTTATATTTTTATGGCTACTAATAACGGGTTTTTTAATTATTGCCAAAATAAATTTAACCTCCTTTAGGTATTGTAGTTTTGTTTTTTTAGCAGGGATAACGTTAATTAGTGCTTTTATTTTGACTTTAGGAGCGACCAAAATATTCTATCAATTCCATATATGGATTTTTCCTGCCGAAAACAAGTGGTTTTTTTACTACCAAGACTCTTTAATGAGTACGATGATGAAAGCTCCCGATATATTTGGCTATATCGGAGCGAGCTTAGCACTCACTGCCATCATCATATTTATAATCCTTATTAGCTTAATCACAAAAATTTATTTTATTTTCGCTAAAAAAGCATAATATAAGTTATAAACCTGCTTGCATTCAAAGCGTTTTTTGTGGATAATTCCGCCTCTTATTTTTAGTAGTTTTAAACAACTGTCCAAAGATAGAAATATTCGAATATTTTTTATACAATTTTTGAGAGGAACTGAGAAATGTCAAAAGTATGCCAAGTAACAGGAAAACGACCTGTAACGGGTAACAATGTTTCCCACTCTCATCGTAAAACTCGTCGTCGTTTTTTACCTAACCTACAAACTCACCGTTTTTGGGTTGAAAACGAGAATCGTTTTATCAAACTACGTTTAACCACTTCAGGTATGCGTATTATTGATAAAAACGGAATTGAGTCAGTGCTTGCGGATATCCGTGCACGTGGTGAGAAGGTTTAAGGAGACTCGATATGCGCGAAAAAATTAAACTAAAATCGACAGAAAGTGCTTATTTTTATACTACTGATAAAAACAAGCGTACTATGGCTGGTAAATTTGAAATTAAAAAGTACGATCCTGTACTGCGTAAACACGTAATGTTCAAAGAAGCAAAAATCAAGTAGACTTTACCCAAGTTAATTGATCAGCATCAAAACTGAACCCAGCTCAAAAGGCTGGTTTTTTTATGCCTGCTTCATAATC
>CAZZKU010000226.1:0-1991 GCA_964654635.1 uncultured Piscirickettsiaceae bacterium
TTGCTGTTGAGCGTACCTTTCAGACATACAGTCCTTTAGTTGACTCGGTTGAAGTTAAGCGTCGTGGAGCGGTTCGTCGTTCTAAGTTGTACTATTTACGTAATCTTGCTGGTCGTGCGGCTCGTATTAGAGAGAAAGTATAATTTAAAAAGCTTTTTTAAGCAGTTTCTTATCCTTAAAGGCACTCAGTTGAGTGCCTTTTTTGTTTGTAATTTATACGTTGAGACCTTTGCATAAATGGATACACAAATTAAAATGGCAAAATTTTTCTCATTTTTATTTGCACCCCATTTATACAAAGATCTCACGTTTTCATTTAATTAGTAAAGGTTTTTATGGGTAGCCACTCTACTAAAGTGATCGTTGAAATTAGCCAATTTATTCAATATTGCCGTTTTAACGATGGTTTAAGTGAAAATACTTTAAGTGCCTACCAACGAGATTTAAAAAATTTGGCAAGCTGGTCGGGCAAAGATAGTTTGGCTGTTTTGAAGTTGGAGGAGTTAAATGATTTTGTGTTTTACCAGTTTCAAGAAGCAAAGAAGAGTACCAAGTCTATTGCTAGGAGCATCTCATCTTATCGGCGGTTTTTTAGGTATTTGTGTCAGCAAAAAATTATTAAAACTGATCCCGCTAGCTTATTAAAGTTACCTAAGATAGAGAGGTCTATCCCAACTGTTATTTCTGAAGTTAATGTTGAAAAGTTACTAGAGGCACCAGACTTAATGACTCCTTTAGGGCTTCGGGATAGAGCAATTTTAGAGCTAATGTATGCTTCTGGCTTAAGGGTTTCTGAATTGGTTAATTTGCCCTATGATCAACTTAACCTTTCTGCAGGGTTGGTTCAGGTAGTTGGTAAAGGGAATAAAGAGCGTATTCTACCTATTGGAGAAATTGCAATTGAATATTTAGGCCGATATATGCAAACATCCCGCCCTGTTTTATTGAAAAGAAAAAGGCATGAAGCCTTGTTTATTTCTAGAATAGGGCGCAAAATGACTCGTCAAACGCTTTGGCATAGAATAAAAATACTTGCAATCAAAGCTGGGCTTCCTAGTAATTTATCACCCCATAGCTTACGCCATGCTTTCGCAACTCATTTGGTTAATCACGGCGCCGATTTAAGAACGGTGCAATTATTGTTAGGTCATTCCGATTTATCAACTACTCAGATTTACACCCACGTTGCTAAAGAGAGGTTGAAAACAGTTCATTCGCAACATCACCCAAGAGGTTAAAAATTTGTTAGAATAAGGTAATTATTTTTAAATATAAGCAATAGAAGATATTAATACTATGAACTTGAAAACAATATCCAGCGTCTTTTTACTTTTACTTTTACCCTTGTCCAAGGTTGTAGCTGATGATTCCAAGGTGCGTGAAGCCCTTAAAAATATGGGAATAAATATAGCAGAGGTGGATCTTAATAAATCATCGATCGATGGTTTATATGAAGTGTCCCAGGGTGTAAGAGTATTTTATATAACAGAAGATGGTAAATACCTGACAATTGGTAATATTATTGATTTAACCACGGGTAAAAATTTAACTCAGTTGTCGCAAAATAAAATTCGTAAAGAGTTGTATGATCAAATTCCATTAAGCTCGATGATAATTTACCCCGCGGAAGGAAAAACTAAAAGAACGATTGCCATCTTTACCGATATTGATTGTCCTTATTGTCGAAAAATGCATCTTGAAATACCTGCGTTAAATACGGCTGGAGTAGAGGTTAGATACTTGGCCTACCCTCGAAGCGGTGTTGGTAGAGCATCATATGTGAAAATGGTTTCAGCTTGGTGTGCTGAAAACCCAGCCGAAGCAATGGATCAATTAATGCTGACAGGTAAAATCGCAGAACAGACCTGTAAAAACCCTGTTAGAGACCATCTTAAATTAGTGCAAAAGTTTGGGGTAAATGGAACGCCTAATATTATTACTGATCAAGGGGAAATGTTTCCAGGTTATTTGCCTGCTAAAGATTTGCTTAA
>CAZZKU010000227.1:0-1987 GCA_964654635.1 uncultured Piscirickettsiaceae bacterium
CCAAACCATAAGTATAATTATTTATTCTTATCAAAACCATAGCTAAAAACTATCAAACAAAAAACAAATAACTTTAAAATAGGGTACAATGCGTTTTCAAATTATATTGTCCAGAATATAAAAGTGTAACCTACTCATAAATAGGTCGTATTCAGGGCAACTAATTGGGAGACTTTTGTCATCTCAAATGTAAGTTGTTGCTTTGAGGAAGCACTTAAATAGTAGGGGCCTAAACCTCTCTCCAGTAGATACCAAACAATATCCGCATTTAACTGTATGTCAAATTCTCTATTTCATCAAAACAATACTTGTGCTGTAAGACGACACTAATCGCTCGCACATAAAAAAGGAAAACAATGAATACAGATATTAAATTTAGTGACCTTGGGTTACCAGAAAACATTTTAAAAGCATTAGCCGAAATTGGTTATGAAACCCCTTCTCCTATTCAAGAACAGGCAATTCCTATTCTTTTAAAAGGGGCTGATATTTTAGGAATGGCACAAACCGGTACGGGAAAAACTGCCGCTTTTGCTTTGCCTATTCTTGCCAGAATTGATATGAAACAAAAGAACCCTTCGGTTTTAGTGCTAACGCCTACTCGTGAGTTGGCGATTCAAGTAGCTGAAGCGTTCCAAACCTTTTCACGCAACATTAAAGGGCTTCATGTACTACCTATTTATGGTGGTGCGGATTATGGCACACAAATTCGTGGGCTAAAAAGAGGGGTACAAGTTGTAGTAGGGACTCCTGGTCGTGTAATGGATCATATTGATAAAGGAACTTTGGTTCTTAAAGATTTACAAGCGATTATTTTAGATGAAGCTGATGAGATGTTACGCATGGGCTTTATTGATGATGTTGAGTGGATACTAAAACACACACCTAAAACACGCCAAATCGCTTTATTTTCAGCAACCATGCCTAAAGAAGTTCATCGCATTGCTAGCACTTATTTAAATAACCCGACTGAAGTTATTATTAAGCAAAAAACGGCTACTGCTAATAATATTGACCAAAAATATTGGTTAGTAAGTGGTCTGCACAAGCTTGATGCACTAACCCGTATTTTAGAAACTGAAACGTTTGATGGTATTATCATTTTTGTTAGAACTAAAACATCAACGGTTGATTTGGCAGAAAAACTAGAAGCTCGTGGATATGCAGCAGCGGCTTTAAATGGTGATATTCCACAAAAAAACCGTGAACGCATTGTAAACCAACTTAAAAAAGGGCGCTTAGATATTCTAGTTGCAACCGATGTTGTTGCCCGTGGTTTAGATGTAGATCGTATTAGTCACGTTATAAACTATGACATACCTTATGACAACGAGTCTTATGTTCACCGTATTGGTCGTACTGGTCGAGCAGGACGTAGCGGAACGGCGATTTTATTTGTTGCACCACGTGAAAGACGTTTATTGCGTTCAATTGAGGCGACTACCAAGAAAAAAATCAATCAAATGGAGTTGCCATCTACCCAAGAAATTAATGACTCTCGCATCACTCGATTTAAAGATAAAATAGTCGATAGCGTACAAAGTGGCGATTTAAAATTCTTCCAAGAAATAGTGGAAGGTATTGAATCTACCAACAATATTCCTGCTATTGAAATTGCGGCCGCTTTAGCCAAAATTATGCAAGGCGATATTCCGTTCTTCTTAGAAGACAAGCCTATGCGTAAGCAAAACTTTGATGACAGTTCTGAGCGTGGTGGACGAAAAGATAATCGAGGTGGTCGCCGTAATTACCGCGGTGAGCGTGGCGAAAGAGGAAGCCGCAACAATTCTCGTCGTACTAGCGAGCCAAACGAAGGCATGGAAAGATACCGTATTGAAGTTGGCAGAAACCACGGTGTTAAGCCTGGTAATATTATTGGTTGTATTGCCAATGAAGCCAACATTGGTGGCGAGTCTATCCAGAAGTTAAACATTGAAGATAATTTCAGCACGGTTGATTTACCATCGACCATGGCTAAAGACTCAAT
>CAZZKU010000228.1:0-1973 GCA_964654635.1 uncultured Piscirickettsiaceae bacterium
ATAAATTTAACTAGGTACAAAGACAATACAGATTACATCATTTTCATAACCATCTGAAACTTTATATTCCCGATAACCATTAGAAACTTTATAGCCTACTAAAAAATCAATGCCTTGTAAGGTAATATTTTCAGTTCCTGACTTGCCATTTTCAGCTAGAAAAAGGGTCGAGTTTAATTCAAACACCTTACCCACTTCAAGCCCAAATTTATTATCAGTTACCGATATAATGCTTTTTTTTCTATCAACAAAAACAGCAAAACTGTCTTGGTAATTTTTTCCATCTGGTTTTTTAGGCAAGAAATCATCTAAAATTTCTTTAAATTCAGGGGTCGAGTTAAAGACTACTCCGATACCACCAACAGTGGTTTGCTTTTCTATATCTAAAATAGACGCATGATAAGTATAAGTACGCCTATTAGCAAGGTTATTCGCATACAGGATACTGGATTCAAAATCTGAAACTGCGTATTTTTGACTATCAGAATTTAATAAGCTACTAGCAACTTCTGGATAATCAGCTATCGATTTACCGAGCAAGTGAGTATCACTATTAGACATAGCGACAATTTCACCGTTAGAATTATAAATAAAAATGTTGGTATAAACCGTATAGAGATTATTAATTGATTTTAATAGCTCGGCAAGCTCGTGGGATTCTTCAGGTGTTATTATTGGTTTTGACAGACTGGTTCTAATTTTTTTATTCAATGCCCACCAACGACAATCATTCGCCCTCTCGTATAAATTTCTATCCATAATATCAATGGCTAAACGAGCACTAAGCTCAACCTCAGTTTCCATTGTTTGGTAAGTAATTTGATGAATATGCTCAATTGAACTAGCAAATATTTTTTCAATCTCTTTACCTATTTCTTGAAAAGAGTCCAAAACAGGTAAAAAAGCTTTTACCTTATTTTTTAAAGATATTATCTTGCCATTTAAAATTACAATTAATAATGCCGTATTAATTTCTAAATTTAATTCGTTTAAATCATAGGGAAATAGTGCGGAATTTTCATTTAAAGCGATATTTGAATCGAATTTTTTATGTTTTAAACATTTGCTAGCGGGTGAAATTAACGTACTTGCCCAGGGTAAACCTTTATAACCTTGGTACCCTTTAGCAAGGGAAGAATAGCCAAAAAAACATTGGTTTTCTAATGTAAATTGTTGAAGCTTATTGTTATCTAGCTTAATTTTAGAAAAGTTTGCTACTTTGTTAGGATGACTACTAAACATAGTCTGTCCATTTAACCCCTTTAAGGTAAAAACGAACATTGAATCCACCGAAGATAACGTTTTATAAATACGAGTACATTCATCTTCAAATTTAAAACACAAGCAGAGGATACCGACTACTTTTCCTTCAAAAACCACTCTGTTTAAAAAAGTTAGCGGTTGTTTATCTACTGTCAAATTTGCAATGGGTTGATCGCATTCAATATAACCCTCAGATTCAAGTGCCTCTTTAATTGGTGCGGTCATGCCAATTGAGCCGACGTGATTAGAACCTGTTAATTGAACAGCTATTTCTAGCTCTGGCGTTAGTAAAACCACATTGTTATAGACTGAATATTTTTGTACATACTCTGTAAAAACTTGGCGCATATACGCCTGTCTTTCAGTTGAGAAATCTTTAGCAACAAGAAAGTCTACCACTTCATCGTCCATGGCTAAAAAACCTACATCAGCAGTCCTTTCAAACAAATTTCTATTTAATATTTCAATAAAGGCTTGTGATTTAATTGCCATTTCAACAGACACTTTATCTATATACCTTTTAACAAGGCTTTTTATTAAAGTTTCTTTTAAACCTGAAAACTGTGCTTGAGTTTCAGAAATAGAATCTAATAACTGCGGTTCCATACCATGGTTATTTACCTTACCAACCATAGCCACAACAGACCACCAAAGGTTTTGCTTTTCAAGATTTTCATCATATTCTTTAATTTTAGGAATGAAACTGGCGA
>CAZZKU010000229.1:0-1969 GCA_964654635.1 uncultured Piscirickettsiaceae bacterium
GAACAGCTGGCTTTAGAGCAGAAGAAGACCCCTAAAGGCTAGGTAAGTTTTCCCTGTAAATAGTAATTACAAGAATGTGACTTTTGTCGATTCTAATGCCCTTCCTGGTTTAGGAAAGGTAGTTAATGAGCTTTTTTAAACTATGTCAATTATTGTTTGATGAATCACCTGCTTGGTAAACGATTGTTTTCTGACAGAGTAAAGCCGTTAATAATCGTTTTTACATCATCTGCTTGGCTTTCTAAGCTTTCTGCGGTGGCAGATGCTTGTTCAACCGAGGCGGCATTTTCTTGTGCTGCCTCTTCAATAACCGAAACTTCTTTTTCAATTTGGTTCATGCTTTGTGCTTGTTGTTCTGCTAGGTTATCAACTAACTCTACGGTTTGGCTAACTTCGGTAGATTTATCTCTAATTGCATTTAAATTGTCAGAAAGTTTGCTAACAACATCTACTCCAGATCCCGCTTGTTTAACCGACTGTTCAATTAATACTTTGATGTCTTTAGCCGCATTAGCTGATTTTTGAGCTAGGTTTCTTACTTCACCAGCAACAACCGCAAAGCCACGTCCGTGGTCCCCCGCTCTGGCTGCTTCAACTGCTGCATTTAACGCCAGTAAGTTGGTTTGAAAGGCAATACCATCAATTAGCGATACAATATTGGTAATCTCTTCTGAAGAGGTGCTGATTTGACGCATTGCGGTTAAGGTTTCATCCATTAGGCTTGAACCAGTATCAATTAGTGTTTGCTGGTCATGGCTTAAACCCTTAACTTCGCCTACTTTTTCTTTAGTGGCAGATACCTGTGTTAAAGTCGAGTTAATCACTTGGCTAGCTTGCTCTGCTGATAAAGCGGTTTCTTGCACTTTCATTGATAAGTTGTTGGCAGCATCTGAAACTTCAGATGCGGAGCTAGAGACAGAGTTAACCGAAGTGCTAATGTCTGTTAAAGCAGCAGATAATTTACCAATAGTGCTGTTCAAGTTTTGTTTTAACTGGTCTAAGTTACCGGTGTAGTTTTTTTCAATAAAATGAGTTAGGTTACCGTTAGAAACAGACAGTAAAATATTTGTTGCTTCTTTAATGATTGAGTCTATATTTATTTCGAGTTGTTTTTGTTCAGTAATGTTGATAGCAAGTTTAATTATTTTATGTGGCGGCTTTCCTTGAATAGACGCTGGAGCATAAGTTGCTTGAATCCAAACATCGTTACCAGATTTATCTACCCGTCTAAATCGACCAGCGTTTTTATTTCCTGCTGCTAGGTCAGACCAAAAATGCTTATAGGCTTCTCCGTTGCTTTCTTCTTTATCCATAAATGTACGGTGATGAATGCCAACTAGCTCTTCACGAGTATAACCAAGGGTGTCAGCAAAATTTTGGTTGGCACTAATAACCGTACCGTCTGGCTTAAATTCAATTACTGCATAGCTAGTATCAATGGCAGCTAGTTTGGCTGCTTCATCAAGCTCTAGTTGTACTTTTTCAGTAATATCTGATGCCAGTTTAATTACCTTGTAAGCCTTGCCATTTTTGTCTTTAATTGGGTTGTAGGTGGCTTCTATCCAAATTTCTTTACCGCCCTTGCCTATGCGTAGAAATTGACCAGAAAAGAACTCTCCACTGGCTAATTTTTGCCAAAAATCAGCATATTCGGCAGAACGCTTGTATTTTTCAGTAACAAATAAACTGTGGTGTTGACCTACTATTTCATCTAACGAGTAGCCAACTGTATTTAAAAAGTTAGCATTAGCGGTGAGGATTTTACCTTTTAGATTAAATTCTATCGTTGCAAGTGAGCGATTCAAAGCGTCCATCACTTGGCTATAATTTTCATTTTCTTGTTGTAGAGATTGAATTATTTTATTTTTACCAAACATTTTATTGCTCCATGAGCTTATGTTAACAATTTATTTTTTAGCATAACTGGGTAATCGCTTTAAATCAATGGTTTTTTGTTTATTTCTTCTTC
>CAZZKU010000230.1:0-1964 GCA_964654635.1 uncultured Piscirickettsiaceae bacterium
GGTATCAAGTAGAAACTTAACCCCATTCATCACGCATTGCTCTTTGAATTTCTACCGGATCCCCTTCAAATACAGGAAAGTCCTTTAATTTGCCGACAAATTGATGCCAGTCGGTTGTTTTTTTAGGTTCTTCTGCTTCTTTCAAAATAGTAACATAAGCGTGTACTTTACGATTTAGCACAAAATCTTCTAAAAAGTTAATCTGCCCATTTGGTAAAATTTCAGCTTCAATTGTCTGTAACATATAACTTCCTCCAAAAAATGGTAATACATTCTCAATATTGTAACTTTACAGTAAATATTTTTATACAAAAAACGCCAAGGGTGGAGTATATTTTATACTCACCCCTGGCGTTTTTTGGGTTTTTACATAGTTTGTGTGCTATTAAGAGCTTTTCTTATGAGCTATAGCTAAAACCTCTTCTGATCTACCTACATTGAATGTGAACATACTTACCATCACTAAAGATGAAATAGATACAACGACGCCATAAAGTGCTGGGTTAACCAATACAGGTAAACCAAACACGTCATCAACACCTAAAAACCTTGCAAAAGTGAAGATAAGAGAAACCACTAAACCAGCTGACATAGCGATAATAATGGCTTCTTTGGTTACTCTTTTCGACCAAACTACCGAGACCAAAACAGGAGCGAAGGTACTGGCTGCGATACCAAAACACATGCCGACTAATACCGCTACATTTTGCTCTTTTAACCAAATGGAGGCGACAATAGCAATGATTGTTAAGCTTGTTGCACCTAACTTAGCAAACATTAATTTTTCTTTTTCGCTGCTATTTGGTCTCAGTACGCCTGCATAAACATCGTGAGAAAGACTGGTGGTCATCGAAATTAATAATCCTACTGAGGTACTAATCATAGCAGCCATTGCTCCTGCGGCAATAATCCCCATAAACACTTCGCCACCTAGTAATTGACCAAGCATCGGCACAGTCATATTAGTTGCCTTGCCTCTTTCACCATCTAATAATAGTTGATTTAATTCAGGGTAAAGCAACATCATAGCGGCTAAACCTACAAACAATACCATGATATAAAAGACCGCTAGCCCAACAATGGTGGCGGCGGCACTTTTTTGTGCTGATTTTGAATCTTTAACGGTATAAAATCTAATTAGCACATGCGGTAAACCTAACACCCCTAAAAACAACCCTAGCACTAAACTAAACTGGTTTAAGGAATCTCGCACTGCCACCCCTGGAGTCATTGCGGTGGCAGCTTCTGACATTTCGCCCCTAACTGCTTCAATCAATGCTTGGGTACCAATATCTGGATTAGCTGCCATTACTGCACCCGTTGTTGCTTGGGCTAAAGTAGGTGGAATGGTGTTTCCTGCTTGTCCAAGAATGTTGAAAGGGTTAAAGTCAAAATAAAAGATTACCGATAAAATAAGTAGTGCTGCCATCGCAAACATGAGAACAATTCCTTGGAAAGCTTGGTTATAGGTTGTTCCCCTCATGCCTCCCATAACGACTAACAAGCCCATCAACGCACCGACAACCACTACGGTTGTTAGGTAGTTCCAACCTAGTAATAGTTCAAATAAATGCCCCGCCCCTACTATTTGCGGAACTAAATAAAGTGTTCCAATAATAATAGTAATCAGCATTGCCAACATTTTCACTACTGAGCCATCAAATCTAGAAGCTAAAACATCACCTACGGTAAATTTACCGGTATTTTTAAGCGGTCCTGCCAATATAAACAGTACCACTATCCAGGCAGCAAAGAAGCCTAGTGCAATCCACCAACTATCCAGCCCAGAAAGTGCGATTGCTCCAGCAATACCTAAAAAACTGGCGGCACTACTATAGTCACCAAACATGGCTAGACCATTAAGTTTCCAAGGTATTTGCCCGCCAGCAACATAAAAGTCGGTAGTGGTTCTTGTCCATCTTCGACTATACCAGGATATATAAAATGTTATAAAAATACTGATA
>CAZZKU010000231.1:0-1897 GCA_964654635.1 uncultured Piscirickettsiaceae bacterium
TGTTTGGTGGCTACACCGGGATTCGAACCTGGGACCCCATCATTATGAGTGATGTGCTCTAACCAACTGAGCTATGTAGCCAAAGAAGATGCGTATTATAGAGAATTTAAACAGCTTGTCAATTGCCTAGTAAGGCTTTTTTCAAGCCCAAGGCTAAAAATCACCAGGGGTGACCCCTTTTATTCGGTTACAGCTTAAACATTGAACCTAAAGTGCATTACATCACCATCTTGTACTATGTATTCCTTGCCTTCTAAACGCTGTTTACCAGCTGCTTTAGCGCCACTATCTCCATTATGCTCGATATAGTCAGCATAAGAGGTTACTTCTGCTCTGATAAAGCCTTTTTCAAAGTCGGTGTGAATAACTCCTGCTGCTTGTGGTGCTGTTGCGCCGACTTTAACTGTCCAAGCACGAACTTCTTTTTCACCGGCTGTAAAATAGGTTTGTAAACCTAGTAATTTGTAAGCGGCTCTTATTACACGATTAAGCCCTGGCTCTTCTTGTCCCATTTCTGATAAAAAGTCGCCTTTATCTTCATCGTCTAACTCGGCTATTTGTTCTTCAATTTCGGCACAAATGGCAACCACGACTGCATCCTGCTCTTCTGCAATTTGTCGAACAGAATCTAACAGTGGGTTATTTTCAAAACCATCTTCGCTTACGTTGGCAATGTACATCATTGGCTTAACGGTTAATAGATGTAAATCTCTTAACTCTAGTAGTTCGTCTTCGCTTAAGTCAATTAAACGAACCAAGGTACCTTTTTCAACTTCGGCTAGCACTTTTTCATAGAGTGATTTTTTAGCGATTGCTTCTTTATCGCCACTTTTGGCAGTACGCATCACTTTTTTAATTGCTTTTTCTAAGGAATCGGCATCGGCAAATAACAGTTCTAAATTAATTATTTCTATATCTGAAAGCGGGTCTATTTTTCCTGCAACATGCACGATATCTTCATTTTCAAAGCAACGCACTACTTGAACAATAGCATCTGTTTCACGAATATTGGCTAGAAACTTATTACCTAAGCCTTCTCCTTTTGATGCGCCTTCAACCAGCCCTGCAATGTCCATAAAATCAACGGTGGCGGATATGACTCTTTCAGGAGAAACAATATCTGCTAAACGATTTTCACGCTCATCAGGAACAGCAACCACTCCCACATTTGGCTCAATAGTGCAAAAAGGATAGTTAGCTGACTCAATACCAGCATTAGTTAACGCATTGAAAAGGGTTGATTTTCCAACATTCGGTAAACCTACTATGCCGCATTTAATTGCCATTTTTTGATTCCTTCTGTGTTTGTCTTATGTGTTTGTATGAAGTTGTTGCATTGCTTCCGCAATATTACCATTGATTAGTTCAGGTAAAACTTTACTGGCTTGGTAGATAGCCTCTTCAATTAACTGTGCTTCTATTTTAGAAGGTGATTTAAGCACATAATCGACTACCATATTTCTATCACCAGGATGACCTATTCCCAACCTTAGTCTTTGAAAGTTTTTACTAGACATGGCGGCAATGGTATCTCGCAAGCCATTATGACCACCGTGACCGCCCGACTTTTTCAAACGAGCCGTTCCAGCAGGTAAGTCTAGTTCATCATGTACCACTAAAATATTTTCTACGGCTATTTTATAAAACTTTGCTAGGGCTTGAATAGATTGCCCACTTCGATTCATAAATGTAGCAGGCTTTAACAACCAAACATCTATTTGATTATTTTGAATACGAGCTGATTCACCAAGAAATTTGGTTTCTGGACGAAACTCTACACCATATTGGCGTGCAACTTCCTCCACAAACCAAAAACCCGCATTATGCCGTGTCTGCTCATATTGTTTACCAGGGTTTCCTAGACCAACAATTAATTTTACAGAGGACATAATACGGG
>CAZZKU010000232.1:0-1894 GCA_964654635.1 uncultured Piscirickettsiaceae bacterium
GATGAAAAAGAGTCGATAAAACAAGATGATTCTATTGAAGGTGAAGAAAACTCTGTCAATAATATTCAAAAAAGTGACCAAGCATTAACCGAACAAGAACAAGCTCAAAGAGCCTGGTTAAATCAAATTCCTGACAATCCTGGTTTGTTTTTAAGACGAAAGTTTGAACACCAGTATCAACAACAGTCGGCAACGGGTAGTAGCCCAGATAATAATTCAGATAAAATATGGTAAAACACATGACTAAACACTTTTTTAACGCCAATAATTTCATTATTATTTTTACGATATTATTCGCGATATTATTTTCCATGCTATTCACTCCCCACGCCAAAGCAAATTCTTTAAATGCGACGGTTGATCGACAAAACATTGAAATGGGCGATGTCTTTACGCTAGTTATTCAAGCCGATTTTGCAACAAGCTCTAGTCCAGATTTTTCTGAACTAGAGCAACTATTTGAAATTTTAGGACAACAAAGATCTAGCCAAATTAGCATCATTAATGGTGTTTCCCAAGTTCATGTCAGGTGGGATTTAAGACTTACCCCCAAAATAGAAGGCAAGCTAACCATTCCCGCATTTGAATTATCTGGGGTAAAAAGTCAACCAATTAATATGAGCATAGAACCTTTTAACCTCAACAAAACAGGCAAGGGTCTTAGTTTTTTAGAGTCTGAAATTAGCACCAATACGCCCTATGTTCAGCAAGAAGTTATTTATACCTTACGATTTTTTCACCGAGGACTACTGGTTAGGGACAACATTAGTCCGCCTATTTTTGACAATGCAATCAGTCAACCTTTAGGTAACCAAGTAACTTATGAAACTAAAATTGATGGTTTTTTATACAGAGTTTTTGAATGGAAGTGGGCATTTTACCCGCAACAAAGTGGCGAACAAATACTAGAGCCACAAACCTTTATTGGACAAATTCGTTATAACGGAAAAATAATACGGATTAAAAACCACAGCCAACCACTGCAACTTAACATAAAACCTATTCCTGATAGCTTCCCTAAAAATCAAATATGGTTGCCTGCTAGAAATATTGTTCTTGCAGAAGAGTGGCAACATGATAATTCTCCTCGCATTGGCGACTCTATTACCCGAATCATGCAAATTCAGGCAGAAGGCTTGCAAGCATCGCAACTGCCACAACTTAGCCTAGAACCACAAGCCAATTTTCAGCACTATGCAGACCAACCTATATTAGAAAACAAGGCAAGCAAAAAAGGCTTTATTAGCCAGCTCACCCAAAAAATAGCCATAGTTCCGACTCAAGCAGGCAACTTAACCCTGCCCAAATACCAACTGATTTGGTGGAATGTAATAACCGATGAAATGGTAAAAGAAGAGCTTGATGCCTACTCTTTAACCATTCTTGATAGCTTAAATAAAGCCAATATAGAGCTTAATCAAGCAGAAAACCCAATACCCGCAATAGCTAAGACAGAAAACGACACAATCCCTATCCCAACCAAAAATAACTGGCTATGGCAAGGACTGGTTATTCTACTAGCTATTGCTATGTTACTCAGCTTACTCGCTTGGTTAAAATGCCGAAAAACACTGGCTAAATTAACCGAAAAGCCTAGCAAACAAATTCTTAAAGTAGAACCTAAATCATCTTCTTTAGATAAGCTAGCCAGTATTGCGGCCGAATTTGAAAAAGCAGACCAAGACTTACAACAACAACTGGCTAAACAATTTTATAGTCAGTTAAATAGCTGGCTACAAGAGCAAGCCAATAGAGCAGAACTTGAAAAAGCAATTCTACTGCCTTTAGAAAAAATAAAATCTAGCCTATTTAATCAAACTGATTTAACAGCCAATGATTTAACAGACTGCCATAAACTGCTCGTAGAAAATCTGCACTCTAGCAAGCAAAAAGA
>CAZZKU010000233.1:0-1893 GCA_964654635.1 uncultured Piscirickettsiaceae bacterium
CAGGTGTTTTTAAGCTCTTTCAGTGATAAGCTCTATCTCTTCTTCAAGCAACAACCAGCTTTCTTCAAGCGTTTCAACTTGTTGTTTTAAAATAGATTCTTCTTTTAGTATCTTTGTTAGTTTAGTGCTGTTTTCTGCCTCATATAAACTGCTATCTTCCATTTGAGAATGACATAAAGTTAATTTTTTTTGGGCTGACTCTAATTCTTGTTCTATTTTTTTTAATTCTTTATTTTGCTGCTTGGTTGCTTCTCTTAGCTGTTTTCTTAGCTGGGCATTTTCTTGACGTTGTTCTTTTTTATTGCCTGCAATAGACTCTCCAGCTTTTTTACCCGCTTTAATTTTTGATTGTTGTTCTTTTAATATTTTTAAGCGTTGTTGCAAGTAGTCTTCTAAGCTGCCGTTAAAATAGGTGACTTTTTTATCATGTAGCCACCAAAATTGATCGACGATACTGGAAAGTAAATGTTGGTCGTGGGTAACTAGGATTAAAGCCCCTTCAAATTCTTGTAACGCAATATCTAAGGCATCACGGGTTTCCATGTCTAAATGGTTGGTGGGTTCGTCCAATACTATTAAGTTAGGCTTTTGAAAAATCATTAAGGCTAAAGATAAACGAGCTTTTTCTCCACCGGAAAAGGTAGCCACTTTTTCTAATGTTTTTTCGTGGCTAAAGCCAAATCCGCCTAGAAAGTTCCTGGCTTCTTGGTCAGAAACGAAGTCTTGTATCCCATAAAAATTTTGGGATTTAGCCATTGCTAGCATGTGTTGTAAAGGGCTTTGCTCTAGGTTTAAGGATTCTAGTTGATGTTGGGCAAAATAGCCTACTCGCACCCCTTTTGATAAAATAACCTTACCAGATTGTGGCGACAATTCTTTAATTAACAGTTTTAATAAGGTAGATTTACCTGAGCCATTAACCCCGACTAAACCAATTCTATCGCCTGCTCTTAACACGAGATCGGCATGGTCAATAATAGAGCTGTCATCATAGCCAAAGGCGATAGACTCTACTTGTAACATAGGGTCTGGAACAGCTCCTGTTTCGTAAAACTTAAACTTAAAAGGGTTGGTGGCTTGCACGGCGGCTACCGTCTCCATGCGTTCCAGTGCTTTAACTCGGCTCTGTGCTTGCTTGGCTTTTGAGGCTTTGGCTTTAAAACGCTCTATAAAACTTTTTAAATGTTGCACTTGTTGTTTTTGTTTGTCGTGCAATGATTGCTGTTGCATTAATTGTTCATTGCGTTGTCTTTCGTAGGCGGCAAAATTACCTGCGTAATAAGTGATTTTGTTATCGGCAATAGAGGCTATTCCATCAACCACTTCATCTAGAAAAAATCTATCATGAGAAATGACTATAACCGCTCCTTCAAATGATTTTAACCATTGAATCAGCCAGGAAACGGCTTCAATATCTAGGTGGTTGGTCGGCTCATCTAAGAGTAAAATATCGGCTCGTTGCATTAATGCTTTAGCCAGCTTTAACCTAACTTGCCAACCACCTGAAAAATCAGTCATCGGCTTTATGAAATCGGTTTCGCTAAAGCCTAGACCGTACATAAGTTGTTGTGCTTTTTGTGGCACTAAATAGCCTGATATTTGATCTAATTTATCGTAGTATTTAACCAGCATGTCATGTTGGTTTGTTTGTTCGGCACGGTTTATTCCTGCCAAAATTTCGGCATATTGGCTATCCCCTGCTACCACAAAATCTAGTATAGTTTGGGAGGTGGCTTTTAATTCTTGTTGCACCACTCCGATTAGCCAGGAATCGGGTATGGCTATATTGCCTGAGTCTAAGGAGACTTCATTTAAAATGGCTTTTAGTAACGTTGATTTACCTGCTCCATTTTGGCCAATTAGCCCTATTTTTTGCCCTGAATTAATGCTTAA
>CAZZKU010000234.1:0-1890 GCA_964654635.1 uncultured Piscirickettsiaceae bacterium
TCACCAAACATTTTTTTTATTTCAATAATGTCACTTGCTAAAAACAATAACTTTAAGTTAGGTCCTGCATCCATTGTAAAGTAAATTTCGATACCTTTGTCTCTAAGTTGCCAAACTTGTTGCATAGCAGTTACTGACTCTGCTTGCCAATATAAAATGGGTGGCCAAGTTGCAATCATTGTAGCGTGCATGCTTAAAGCATTGTTTTCAGCAGTTTTTCCTAGTAGTTTAAAGTTTTTTTGCTCAATTGCTTGTTTTATCTTTAGCAGGTCTTGTTCAGCTTTTTGTGGCCAAGCAGAATAGAGTTCACAAGTTTCAACCGTGTTTTGCATGCCTTGAGTTGAACCCATTTTTTTTTCAGAAATATCCACCTCAACCAAACCCACACAAAATTCTGCCCAGCTGGTTTTTATGGGTTCAGCATAGCTATCTAAACCATTGTTGGCTGTGCCTTTATGCCAAATTGCAAATCCTTTATATAAAGAGCGAGAGGCACTGCCACTACCCAGCCTTGCTAACAGGCTTAGTTTTTGGTTAGGAAGATTCCATTCAAAACAATCGTTAAGAGCCAATACCAAAGCGGCGTAACCCGATGCAGAAGACGCTAGTCCTGCTGCGGTTGGTACGCTGTTTTCGGTTGTTATGTTAAAAAATTGCGTGGGGGATGCTCTAAAATAGTTTAAAAATAAACTAAGCCTTTTCGCAAAAGGGCTTTCTTTGCTTAAAAGCTGTTTATTTAAAGTAATTATATCTTCGGTGTGTTGGTTTTTTTCGATGGACGTTTTTGTACCTAGCCCAGGCAAGCTAATGGAAAGTGAACTATTGGTGGGTAGGTTTAATTCAACATCTCGTTTGCCCCAGTATTTGCTTAAAGCGATATTAACAGGAGCTTCACCAAAACCTAATTTTTTAGGCGTTTTATGGGGAATAATTTGGTCAATAAATTGTTGGGCAGTTGTTTTTGTTGTCATTAATTTAGTCTTATTCAATGAGTGTACAGGTCATCCCTTTAGTTTCCAATTGAACGGAAAAAGCAGATGTAAAATTATGGTTGGTTGAAAGTTGACCAAAAGTAAGTACACAATCTCCCAATCCTGAACCTGATATTTTACTGGCTAGTATATCGGGCATGGCTCTTGTTTGGTAGATTATTTGGCTAAGAGTGGCATCATTTACCCCCAAAGTATCCATTAGACCTTGGTAGGTATTAACCAACTGATAAAACTCGGTTAAATTGTGGTTTTCTAACGCAGAAAAAGCTAAATCTGTAATTTCTCCCATTAACTTATAAATAGAATTAAGCAAGTTGGGTTGGTTTTTCCACTGTTGTTTAACCTGTTCTAATACTTCTGTAGTAGGGGTTTTATAACCGCAATAAATTAGCGATAAAGAAAGTTTAGGGGTATTTTTAATAGGTTTTATTTGTAGTGGTTTTGGGTTAAATAAAATCATACCACCAGCTAGGCTAACAGCTAAATCAGTACCAGAGCCTCTTTTTTGGATAGCGTGAATAATAGATAGACCAATTTTAAAATTGTCTGTTAAAGAAGGATTGCTTTTTAAATAAAACTGAATACCGCCTAACATGGCTGCTAATACCGCCGCCGAACTGCCTAAGCCTAAAGTGGGTTTAAATTCACTTTTAATCGTAATGTTCAAACCTGTTGTTAATTCAGCTTTAAAGTAACTTAGTGTTTGCATTACCCACTGTAGCTTGGGGTGGTTGCTCATTTCGACTAAATTCGTTTGGTGGTTTGCCAGTTCAGATTCAATGATGATTAAGTCATCATCACGAGTTTGCCATTCAATAAATAAACGTTGGTTAATGGCGACCGCAATAGCATTATAACCTGCTACCACACTATGTTCCCCCATTACCATTAGGTTGGC
>CAZZKU010000235.1:0-1873 GCA_964654635.1 uncultured Piscirickettsiaceae bacterium
ACCATGAGATGTCTTACGAACAATAAAGTTAGAGTTCAAACCACGGTTTTTCCTAGCAATAACAACACCTTCATAAGACTGAAGACGTTCATTAGTACCATCTTTTACTTTCACTTTTACAACAATCGTATCACCAGCTGAAAACTCTGGTAACTCTTTAGTCATTTGCTCTGCTTCAATACGAGCAATAATTGCATTTTTCATTTTTATAATCCTTTCATCAGATTGCTCTGAAATAATTTATTTAACGTTCGCAAAGAAAACTCTTTTATAGCCAGAGGTTAAATCCAAGTTGTAACCACTAAAAACCTTAAAGTTATTTGGTGGTATAAATTTTGTATAAATCAGGACGCTTTTTCTGCGTCTGAATTACTTTTTGTTCATGGCGCCAATCTGCTATTTTTGCATGATTGCCACTTTGCAGTATAGCAGGAACTTTCAACCCATCTATCTCAACGGGGCGAGTATAGTGTGGGCAATCAAGCAAACCATCAAAGAACGAATCTTCTACAGCTGAATCTTTATGCCCTAAAGCACCAGGTAATAACCGAACAAGAGAATCTATCAACATCATTGCAGGCAATTCCCCGCCACTTACAACGAAATCGCCGATACAAATCTCTTCATCTACATAAGCATCAATAAAACGCTCATCTAAACCCTCATAACGACCACAAACCAAGGTTATATTGGCAAGGTCTTTAAGTTTATTTAACCTTGACTGATTCAAAGGCTTCCCTTGAGGAGAAAGGTAAATAACGTAAGGCTTCGACCCTGTTTCTTGCTCGATAAATTCAACGGAGGCTTTTAATGGTGCGTACATCATTAGCATACCCGGACCACCACCGTATGGTCTATCATCAACCGTATTGTGCTTGTTTTTAGTAAACTTCCTAGGATTTATACACTTTAATTGATAAAGATTTTGCTGCAAAGCTCTTCTTGAAACCCCATTTTCTGTCAAGGCAGAAAACATTTCTGGAAACAGCGTTATCACATCAAAACGAATCATCTAATTAGTCTTCCCATCTTTCCCAATCAACTTTAATCGCCTTATGCTCGACATCAACATCTAATACAAACTTCCCCAATACATAAGGAATTAATATCGATTTTCCATCTTGCTCGACCCTTAAAACATCATGAGCACCAGTTTCAACCAATGAACTAACCGTTCCTAACAATTCATTTTGAACATTAGTAACTTGACAACCTATCAATTGAACCCAATAGAAGTCAGTAGAAGTCGCAACCAACTGGTCTTTATAAATTGCAATATCACAACCCATATACTGTTTTGCGATATCCCTATTATTTACACCATCTAGCTTAGCAACTACTGTCTTACCAGATTGCTGTGACTTCCCTGCCGCTACCTTGACACTTTCCCACTCTCCCTTAACCTTAATTAGCCAAGGAGAATACTGCAAAATATTATCCCGAGGGTCAGTGTGAGAAAATATTTTCAACCACCCTGCCACCCCAAAAACACCATTAATTTGACCAATAATAAGCTTTTCTTTTTCAACTGACATGTTGGTCAAATTTAACATTTATTTCGCAGCTGTTGCTACTAAGTTTTTAACACGCGGGCTCATTTTAGCCCCTTGTGCTACCCAATGTTCAATTCTCGCCAAATCAAGACGAAGAATTTCTTCTGAACCACGAGCTGATGGGTTATAAAAACCAACCTGCTCAATTGAGCGACCTGTCGTTTTATAACGCTGATCTGCAACCATTACTCTGTAATAAGGGTTCTTTTTTGCACCACCGCGGGCTAAACGTACTACGACCATAGATAAACTCCTGTTTTGATCGGCGATAACGAGTATATCTCGCTAACAAATTCTTCTGCGATTTGGGTTAAACCAAA
>CAZZKU010000236.1:0-1835 GCA_964654635.1 uncultured Piscirickettsiaceae bacterium
AATAAGCTTAATTGACTGGTTAATCTTGTTGAAGATTGCTAGAATAAGCTTAATTATTAAATGAAAAAAATAGGGTTGTAAAATGTTTGATAAATCAATGAAAATAGCGGGTTACGATGATGTGTTAGCAGAAGCCATTGCCAATGAAACACAGCGTCAAGAAGAACATATTGAATTAATCGCTTCTGAAAACTATACCAGCCCACGTGTTATAGAAGCACAGGGAACAGTTTTAACTAATAAATATGCAGAAGGTTACCCTGGTAAACGCTACTACGGTGGTTGTGAATATGTAGATGTGGTTGAGCAATTAGCCATTGACCGAGCAAAAGAGTTGTTTGGTGCTGATTATGCCAACGTGCAACCGCATTCGGGTTCGCAAGCTAATGCACCTGTTTATATGGCATTATTAAACCCTGGCGATACTGTTTTAGGTATGAGCCTTGCACATGGTGGGCATTTAACCCACGGTTCGCACGTTAGCTTTTCTGGCAAAATCTATAATGCAGTTCAGTATGGTATTAATGAAGAAACTGGTTTAATTGATTATGATGAAGTTGCAGAATTGGCTAGAGAGCATAAACCAAAAATGATTGTTGCTGGTTTTTCTGCCTATTCTCAAGTGATTGATTGGCAGAAATTTCGTGATATTGCCGATGAAGTCGGTGCTTATTTTATGGTCGATATGGCACACGTTGCTGGTTTAGTAGCTTGTGGTGAATACCCAAGCCCTGTACAAATTGCCGATGTTACCACGACTACTACCCACAAAACGCTAAGAGGGCCTCGCTCAGGTCTTATCCTCGCAAAAGCGAATCCTGAAATTGAAAAGAAACTAAATTCTGCTATCTTCCCTGGCACGCAAGGCGGACCTTTAATGCATGTTATCGCTGGTAAGGCAGTGGCTTTTAAAGAGGCAATGGAACCAGAGTTTAAAACCTATATTCAAAACGTTAAAATAAATGCAAAAGCAATGGCTAAAGTATTTATGGATCGTGGTTTTGATGTAGTTTCTAACGGAACTGAAAACCACTTGTTTTTAGTTAGCTTTATTAAACAAGGTTTAACCGGTAAGCTAGTAGATGCCGCTTTAGATGCTGCCCATATTACTATCAATAAAAACGCCGTGCCTAATGACCCAATGTCACCATTTGTAACCAGTGGTATTCGTATTGGTACTTCAGCTTCAACCACTCGTGGTTTTACTGTTCAAGAATCGACTGATTTAGCTGGTTGGATGTGCGACATTATAGATTCTTGCAACCAAGAAGCGGGTACTTGGGATAAAGCTATCCAAGCAAGTGTAACCAAAAAAGTAACCGAGCTTTGTGCTAAACGCCCTGTATATAAGAGTGTATAAATAATTTATGCAATGTCCTTTTTGTAATGTTCCTGGCACCAAAGTAGTCGATTCACGTTTGGTAACAGAAGGTGTGCAGGTTCGTCGCCGTAGAGAATGTTTAAGCTGTAAAGAACGTTTTACAACTTATGAAAGCGCTGAATTGTCTTTGCCAAGGGTAATTAAGTCTACTGGTGAACGAGAAAAATTTGATGAAGCTAAAATTCGTAAAGGTTTGCTGAAAGCCTTAGAAAAAAGACCAGTTGAAACCCAAGTTATTGACAAGCTACTTAATAAAATTCGTAAACAACTTATGTCAGCAGGGGAGAAGGAATTGCCTTCTTCACAGATTGGCGAGTTATTGATGGATGCTTTAAAAGAAGTTGATCAAGTCGCTTATGTTCGTTTTGCTTCGGTTTATCGGTCTTTTCAAGATGTAAATGAGTTTGCAAAAGAGATTGATAAGCTGGTTAAAACGACCTCTGCTAAGTGATGG
>CAZZKU010000237.1:0-1832 GCA_964654635.1 uncultured Piscirickettsiaceae bacterium
TGGTCAATAATTAAATAACCACCTGATTTTAAATTGACTCTTTTATTTAATGCTAGCTTAATCTCTTCTTCTATATTATGTAAGTCAAAAAGGGGGCTTTCTCCCGAATAATGTACTAATTTATTTGCCAAATTCATTACATAAGAGTTTGAAAAATTTAACATTTTCTTGTGCGTTTCAAATGAATCAACCTGTATTTCTTTTAAATTATCGACAGGAATATCGCGTAGTAAATTTAAATATAACGGCTGATCCTCATAAAGTAGGGCTGAAACCTTAACTTTCTGTTGTTTCTCTATTATTTCAGACCAAAGCTGTTCCAAATAAACAATATCTGCTCTTATTTCATGAAAACCAGCCCCTTCTGCAACGGTTCTAACAATAAAACCACCGACGGAACTTTGAGCTTCGGGAATAGAATGAATTAACTCACGTAACCGCTCCCGCTCTTCACGACTGTCTATACGCTGTGAAACTCCAATCATTTTTTCTTCAGGCATAAACACTAACAACCGAGATGGTATTGTTACCAACATGGTTAGCCTAGCTCCCTTTGAGCTTAATGGATTTTTAACCACCTGAACGACTACCTTCTGCCCCGCACGTAGAAACTTTGTAATATCATCACAATCTTCGGGCATATTTTCCATGCTTGATAAAGCTGTTTTAGGACAAATATCGGACACATGTAAAAACCCAGTTCTTTCCAAACCAATATTAATAAAAGCGGCTTGCATACCAGGCAAAACCCGCTCAACTTTTCCTAGATAAATATTGCCAACCAACCCACGCTTATTGGCACGTTCAATCCACACCTCTCGTAAAATACCATTATCAACCCAAGCCACTCGTGTTTCCATTGGGGTAATATTTACTAAAATACTTTCTTCACTAGGCATTTTCTTTTTCCCTGTAATAACCTGATTTTTCAAGCAATTCATTTAATTCAAATAATGGCAAGCCCATTACGGAGGAATAACTTCCCTCTATTTTAGATATAAAAGTTGCCGCTTTTCCTTGTATTGCATAAGCACCTGCCTTGCCTTCACTTTCTCCTGAAAGGGTATAATTTTCAATTTCTTGTTGGGTTAGTTTTTTAAAGCTAACTTTTGTCACGCACTTAGTAGAGTAGGTTGCGCCATCATGCATTAAAGCAACTGCTGATATAACGGTATGAGTTTTCCCTGATAAAGCCTGCAAGGTTTTTTTTGCTTCAAATTGATTAGCGGGCTTACCAAACACCTTACCATCGCAAACAACAATTGTATCGCCTGCGACAACATAAATTTCATTGCCCGCTATTTTACTATAACCAGCATCGGCTTTTTCAACCGCCATTCTCACCACAAAAGAAGCTGGCGATTCATTCGGCAGGGCTATCTCTTCAACTGAAGCGGTTACTTTTTCAGGGAAAAGCCCAAGTTGCTCCATTAGCTCTTGACGCCTCGGGGAACTGGAGGCAAGATAAATTTTTACAGGCATAACTCTCAACTTAATATTGGTTTCTGTTATTCTAACGGAAATAGAAAAAATAGAGAGAAAAAGGAATTAAATAGTATGGATATCATTGTGACCGATCATTCTGTTGAAAACCTAGAACGACTGTATGAAAACAAGCATATTTTAACCAATGAACACTATTCAATAATGTGTGAAGAAACTGAAATACCCTGGTTGCAATTAATTCCTAACCGTTCTTTAGAGGATACTGCTGAATACGCAGGATTTTTTTGTACCAAGAGGCTTATAAAATAGCTACTGACTTGGTTGTTTAAAGGACTGCCTAAACACTTTAATGTTGCTAAAATTGGTAACTTACTTCCTTTTTACCA
>CAZZKU010000238.1:0-1825 GCA_964654635.1 uncultured Piscirickettsiaceae bacterium
CTGGCTTCTTTTCTTAAGCGTTTTAAGCGTCTTAAATTTCTGAAGTACAGAAAAAACCCAACATGTACAGCCATTAGTAAAACAAACGCACAATAACCTAATAATGTAGCTATATCCATAGTTAAAACCCTCTAAAATAGTTAGAATATGGGTTTATTGTACTAGATTTCTATTAGAATTGGTGCCAATTAAATGAAAACAACAACACTTTAAAGGTAATACTTGATCTATGACAAATATAGAAAAACCAGGCTTTGATTGGCGCAAATATAAAGGCGATACTTTATCTGGTATTACCGTTTCCTTAGCCTTGGTTCCAGAGGCAGTAGCGTTTGCTTTTGTGGCAGGAGTTCACCCGCTAGTTGGTTTGTATGCGGCGATTATTGTTGGTCTAATTACCGCTATATTCGGTGGTCGTCCAGGCATGATTACAGCGGCGGCAGGCTCTTTAGCGGTTGTTATGATGAACCTTGTTATGGAGCATGGCACTTCATTTTTATTTGCCGCTGTTATTCTGATGGGCGTGATGCAAATATTTATAGGTGTTTTGAAGTGGGGGCGATTTATTCGGATGGTGCCTAGCTCGGTGATGCTTGGTTTTGTGAATGGCTTGGCTTTAATTATTTTATTTTCCCAGTTTACCCAGTTCAAAAACCCAGATGGATCTTTATTGACGGGTGATTCGATGACCATAATGGTAATGATAATTATAGCCACGATGGCAATAATCTATTTACTACCACGCATTACTAAGGTAGTTCCATCATCCTTAGCGGCGATTGTATTGGTTACTTTAGTAGTCATATTCTTTGATTTAAATACAGTAACAGTAGGGGATAGAGCTTCTGTTTCGGGCACTTTAGAATCATTGGTTTATGGTGACGGAGTAGAAGGAGGCTTCCAGGGATTAAGTTGGTTAACTACCTTGCCAGCTAATTTCTTTAGCTTAGAAACCTTATGGATAATTTTACCTTATGCGATTATTTTAACCATAATTGGTTCAGTTGAATCTCTATTAACTATGACCTTAATTGATGATATTACTCAAACACGTGGTAAAGGGAATAAAGAATGTATTGCTTTAGGTGCTGCTAACTGTACAGCTGGAGTATTTGGAACAATGGGCGGTTGTGCATTAATCGGTCAGTCGATGATTAATGTAAAATCAGGCGGTGTTGGTCGTTTATCTGGTATTACGGCAGCGTTGTTTTTATTGCTTATCGTACTTGTCGCTTCTCCCTTAATTGAAATGGTTCCAATGGGAGCGTTGGTCGGTTTAATGTTTTTTGTGGTTATTGCGACCTTTAATTGGTCTAGCTGGCATATTATGCGTGGCGTGAGCAAAGCAGATGCTTTTGTGATGGTCTTGGTGACCGCATTAACCGTTATCTTTGATTTAGCGGTAGCAGTTATAGCAGGTATTGTTGTGTCTGCATTGGTGTTTGCTTGGCAACATGCACAAAAAGTATTATTAGAAACCTCTATTGAAGAGATAGATGGAAAAAAGGTTAAAATCTACAAAGTAAATGGCCCTTTATTTTTTGCCTCAGCGCAAAACTTTATGGAGAGTTTCAATCCTGTTGACGACCCTGAGACAGTTATTATAGATTTTCAACATTCTCGTGTTTATGACCATACTGGAGTGGAGGCAATTGATAACTTAACCAAAAAATATAAAGCCGAAAACAAGAAAATTATTTTAAGGCACTTAAGTATAGAGTGCCAAAATTTATTAAAAGATGCTAAAAACTTGGTAGAAGTGAATGTATCAGAAGATCCGCATTATCATGTTTCGATAGGAAAATAGCTTATAAAGTAGCCTAAT
>CAZZKU010000239.1:0-1821 GCA_964654635.1 uncultured Piscirickettsiaceae bacterium
GGGTTTTTTATTGCCCAAACATTTTCTAAATATGTTGATTTTATTGCAAAAACCTGCATAATAGCGTTATTTCCTGACGTACATAACGAACATGCCTTTAGTTGACCCTTTTAATAGAACCATAGACTATTTACGCGTTTCTATTACCGAAAAATGTAACTACCGATGTGGTTATTGCATGCCTGAAGAAGGAGCTCATCCTGAAGGACATCACTCTGAATATTTAAGCTTTGATGAACTTGCTAAAATCATTCATGCCTTTAGCGACCTTGGGGTAAAAAAAGTTAGAGTCACTGGCGGAGAACCATTAGTTCGTAAAGGCGTACCTGACTTTATTAAGCAGATTAAGCAATTTAAAGGCTTGCAAGAAATAGCTCTTTCCACTAACGCTCATTTTTTAGACAAGTATGCACATGCTTTAAAAGAAGCAGGGTTAGATAGATGTAATATTTCTATTGATACGCTAAAACCAACCTTATTTAAGAGCATTACCCGTGGTGGCGATTTATCTAAGGTACTAGCAGGGGTTGATGCAGGCATTGCGGCAGGGCTTAATCCAATCAAGTTCAATTGCGTGGTAATGAAAGGAACTAACGACTCTGAAATAGAAGCGATGGTTGATTATGGCATTGAAAAAGGTATTGAAGTACGCTTTATTGAAATGATGCCAATTGGTGAAGCAGGCATTAGCTTAATGGATCAACATTATCCAATGGATAAAATTATGGCAAGAATACGCGCCCATGTTGGTAAAGACTTAATTCCATCAACTGGCAAAAGTCATGATGGACCAGCAAAAAATTTTTTAATTAAAGGCACTAACACTCGAGTGGGGGTTATTTCAGCAGTTTCACAGCATTTTTGTGAAGCTTGCAACCGTGTTCGTTTAACCTCAACAGGGGTCTTGGCTTTATGCCTTGGGCAAGCAGACTCGGTTGATTTAAGAACCCCTGTTCGAGACGGGGTTAGCCATGAAGAATTAAAACAAATTATTGTCAATTCCATGCTTAAAAAACCCGAACGACATTTCTTCAACGAAAATGTACACAACATAGAATTCAAACAAATGGTTAGCCTTGGAGGTTAACCAACGATACTAAAATTTGGAGATTAAAACATGCTTAATATTTTATACTTTGCAAGCTTTAGAGAAATGCTAGGACAGGCTGAAGAACAAATTAATGCCGAAAACTTTTCAACTGTAAATTGCTTAATCAACACGCTAGCAGAACGTGGCGAACAATGGCAACAAGCATTAAAAGACAATGTTAACTTACAAATAGCGGTTAACCAAAACATTGCAACCCGCCAAACCGCCCTAAAAAAAGGGGATGAAATTGCCTTTTTTCCACCCGTTACAGGCGGTTAATTTTTAGTGAAAACAGATAAATATCCTTTTGTAAAAGTTCAAAAAGAAGATTTTGATTTAACCACAGAAATAAACCAGCTACGCAAAGGGCATAAAGACATTGGTGCAGTCGTTTCTTTTGTAGGCACGGTTCGAGACATAAATGAAGGCGACGACATTTCTGTACTTGAGCTTGAACATTACCCAGGAATGACCGAAAAAACACTCGAAGATATTCGCTTGCAAGCACACCAACGCTGGAGCTTACAAAGTAGTTTAATTATTCATCGTATAGGTAAAATGCTACCTTGTGATCAAATCGTTCTAGTCGCCGTTAGCTCACGACACAGAGAAGCGGCGTTTGAAGCAGCACATTTTATTATAGATTTTTTAAAGACCAATGCCCCATTCTGGAAAAAAGAAACTTTTCCAGATGGCAGTACCCGCTGGGTAGATTCACGAATATCTGATAA
>CAZZKU010000240.1:0-1817 GCA_964654635.1 uncultured Piscirickettsiaceae bacterium
ATTTATGCTTTATATTTCTCTACAACTACTGATGCATTTGTACCACCAAAACCAAAACTATTACTCATAAAACGTTGCATTCCTGCATTTTCTACTAGCTCAGTTACAATAGGCATTCCCTCACACTCAGGGTCTAGATTATCAATATTAATAGAAGGAGCAATAAAATCCTCTTCCAACATACATAAACTATAAATTAACTCATGTACACCTGCCGCACCTAAAGAGTGTCCAGACATAGATTTAGTCGAACTAATCTTTGGTATATTTTCGCCAAAAACTTCTCTAATTGCAGCGGTTTCTTTAGTATCTCCAACTGGAGTTGATGTACCATGAGGGTTAATATAATCAATATCACCAGAAACTGTTTCAAGTGCCATTCTCATACAACGAACAGCCCCTTCACCAGAAGGTGCAACCATATCATAACCATCAGAGTTTGCTCCATAACCAGTTATTTCGCCATAAATTTTAGCACCACGAGCCAAGGCATGTTCTAGCTCTTCAACCACAACCATTCCGCCACCACCAGCAATGACAAAACCATCTCGGTCAGCATCATAAGCGCGAGATGCTTTAGTAGGATTGTCATTGTTTTTAGTCGATAAAGCACCCATCGCATCAAACATAACAGACATAGTCCAGTGTAACTCTTCGCCACCACCGGCAAATACCATATCTTGCTTGCCCAATTGAATTTGTTCAACCGCTGTACCAACACAATGTGCCGAAGTAGAACAAGCAGAACTAATAGAATAGTTAATACCCTGAATTTTAAAAGGGGTTGCTAAACAAGCAGAAACCGTTGAACCCATGGTTTTAGTAACCATATAAGGCCCTACACGACGAACACCACGACTTTTTGCCGTATCAACCGCAGAAGTAGAGTTAGAGTTAGAACCCCCACCAGAACCTGCTATTAAACCAATTCTTGGGTTTGAAATTTCTTCTGCTGATAAACCAGCATCTTCAACAGCTTGTTTCATAGCTATATAAGAATAAGCCGCCGCATCGCCCATAAAGCGTAATTGCTTACGATCAATAAGATCTTTAAATACTAAATTTTTAACCGCACCATGAATTTGTGAACGCATACCATTTTCAGCATATTCCGGAGCAAAAACAATTCCAGATCGACCATTCTTTAAAGAATCAGCCACTTCGGTTTTATTATTTCCAAGACTAGAAACAATACCTATTCCAGTAATTACAACTCTTTTCATTTAAAACGCATCCATATTAGTAAATAAGCCAACTTTTAAATCTTTAGCAGAATAAATTTCTTTGCCATCCACATATAAATAAGCGTCACCGATGCCCATATATAACCTGCGTTTTATAACTCGCTTCATCTGAATAACATATTCAACTTTTTTCGCAGTAGGTAAAACCTGTCCATAAAACTTAACTTCTCCAGCACCCAAAGCACGCCCTTTACCAGGCCCACCCGTCCAGCCCAAAAAGAAACCAATTAGTTGCCACATAGCATCTAAACCAAGACAACCAGGCATAACTGGATCATTTTTAAAGTGACAATCAAAAAACCAAAGATCTTTAGTTATATCCAATTCAGCACGAATTTCACCCTTACCAAGTTCACCACCTTCTTCCGACATATGCGTAATTCGATCAAACATCAACATTGGCGGAGCAGGCAATTGAGCATTACCCTCACCAAATAGTCCACCTTGACCACTTTTCAATAATTCTTCTTTAGTAAAACTTGATTGTTTTTCCATTTAAATACCAGCAAATAAAATATGAATGGGCATTATACCCGTGGCTAAAAGCGATTACAAATAAGCATCTGTTTAATT
>CAZZKU010000241.1:0-1815 GCA_964654635.1 uncultured Piscirickettsiaceae bacterium
AAAAATAAAACAACTTACTAAAAACGTGGAAATTATGGTAAATTTCTTGCCTATTATTTATTTAAATCTTAAACCTTACCATTGGAACAAGCATGCATTATCAAAACCCCATCTCTATCAAAGCAAACGACAAAGAAACTGTCGGCGTTTTAATTACTAATGTAGGCACGCCTGATGCACCAACCAAAGAGGCTTTAAAACCTTATTTAAAAGCCTTTCTGCTTGACACTAGAGTGGTTGAACCCCCACCTGCCAGATGGTTATGGAAGTTGATATTAAATACCATGATATTGAATACTCGACCTGCTAAATCTGCTATCGCTTACAAAAAGGTATGGGGAACGTACGGTGCAGGCTCACCGCTACTAGATATAGGCACAAAGCAACTGACTGCGATAGAAAAGATTATTCGCCCCCTTTTTAAAGGTCAAATAGAATTTGCTCTGGGCATGGGGTATGGCAAACCTTCTATCGCCAGTGCTATGCAAGAGTTGGCAAACAAAGGCTGTACAAAATTTATTATACTGCCTCTGTTCCCACAATATACTTCGGCAACGACGGGATCAACTTTTGATGCACTTAGTAAAGAATTACAAAGCTGGCGCTGGGTTCCTGAACTACGATTTTTATCGGCATACTATCAAGAACCTTTATACATAGCTTCTTTAGCATCTAGCGTACAAGAACACCAACAGGTACATGGCAAGCCAGATTTACTTATTATGTCCTTTCACGGCATTCCTCAACGCTACTCTGATGGTGGAGACCCCTACTTTGAACAATGCCATAAAACAGCGAAACTGCTGGCGGAAAAACTGTCTTTAACCGAAAATGAGTACCAAGTTACTTTTCAGTCTTTATTTGGTGATGAGGAATGGCTAAAACCCTATACCGATGCTACTTTAAAAGAATTACCTTCTAGAGGTGTTAAACATTTACAAGTAATTTGCCCTGGTTTTTCTGCTGATTGTTTAGAAACCATAGAAGAAATTGACCAGGAAAACAGGAAATATTTTGAAAACGCAGGCGGTACAAAATTTAGTTATATCCCTGCACTAAATGACCGAAAAGATCACACCGAAGCGTTAAGTAAAATTGTGTTGGACAATTTACAGGGTTGGTAGAGAGCCTAATTGGTTAACTGCCCCAACTCTACCGTTGACCCTGTTGCATTTTGGCTATTCATTAAAAACTGAATGGCGTTCCAAATTACTTCTGCTCCAGGCTCTATCGGCAATGCCATTTGACTTAGCCGGTTCGCTCTATAGTCCGCTGAATCGTCTTTATTAAACATAACCAAACCGGTTGCAACTGTATTTACCTTTATATTCGGGGCAAACTTTTTGGCGAAAGAATCCATCAAGGTTGCTAGACCTGCCTTGGTACTTAGGTAGGCGGCATAATCAGCATGCCCTGTTGCAATTTTACAATCACTAATCGCAATGACATCGGCGACAATTGAGTTGGAGCGTAACTGTTTTTCTAGATGGAGCGTTAGTGAATAGGGTATTAGCTGATGCAATAAAAACATTTCGTTAAACTGTGTTGTGGTTAATTCGGCATCTTTCTGCCAAATAGAGGCGTTATGCACCAACAAACGAAGAGAGCTTACCTGCTCGTTGATATTTTCACAAAACTTATCAAACGAATCTTGCTGGGTAAAGTCTACCTGAAAACCAACTGCTCCCAACGCTTTAAGTTCGGCAACTTCTTGCCGTTCTGTTCGGTAACTAAACAACACTGGAAAATCTTGGGTAGCTATAAATTGTTTTGCTATTTCAAAGCCGACCCTTTGACCTGCTCCAGTGATTAATA
>CAZZKU010000242.1:0-1813 GCA_964654635.1 uncultured Piscirickettsiaceae bacterium
AAAAAATGGAGCTAAATACTATGCACCAGCAGCCACCGCTGCCGCAGCAACTTCATCAGCAAAGTCCATTGTTTCAACAACAATGCCATCGCCCACTTCTAAACGAATAAAAGCCGATACCGACGCACCGTTAGTTTTTAATAGCTTTTCAACCGTCGTATCAGGATCTTTAACAAATCCTTGACCTAACAAAGTAATTTCTTGCAGATACTTGCGCATACGACCATCTATCATTTTTTCAATAATTTCAGGAGGTTTTCCAGAAGTAGATGCCTGCTCTATTTGGAACTTACGCTCTTTTTCTAGCATAGCTTGATCAACATCATCAGCAGAAATGCAAGACGGATTAACCGCTGCAATATGCATAGCAATATCACGCATTAACGTATCATCAGCACCCGTCATGGCAACCACAACACCAATTTTTTCACCATGCTGATACTGACCGATTGAACCTTCTGATTCAATTGTTTGTATGCGACGCACAGACATGTTTTCACCGATTTTAGCAATCATTTCACGGCGATTAATGTCAATAGTTTTGCCATTAGACATAACTTCATTCATCAACGCTTCAACATCAGTCACGTTTGAAGACAAAGAAATTTCTGCCACTTCATTCGCCCATGTTTTAAACTCGTCACCTTTAGCAACAAAATCAGTTTCACAGTTAACTTCGGCAATAACACCTTTTTTACCATCTTTTGATAATGCAATAGCAATAATGCCTTCCGCGGCTACACGATCTGCTTTCTTATCTGCTCCTGCCATACCTTTTTTGCGTAAAAATTCAATTGCATCTTCCATATTACCATCGGTAGCTGAAAGAGCTTTCTTACAATCCATCATTCCTGCACCAGTTGCCTGACGCAATTCTTTAACCATAGCTGCTGTAACTGCCATCTTATCAATCCTTATGCTGTAAATTTAAAACAAAAACAAACATATTTAGAATATGCCTGTAATCCTGATTCGTAAACTAAATTAAGCTTCTACTTTCTCTTCAACAAACTCATCACTATCATTAGCTGTTGCAATAGAACCTTTACCTTCAAGAATCGTATCTGCAACTGAAGACAAGTACAAAGAAATTGCACGAACCGCATCATCATTACCAGGAATAACATAATCTACTCCATCAGGATCGTTATTTGTGTCAACAACGCCAACTACAGGAATACCTAAATTCTTAGCTTCCTGAATAGCAATTTTTTCATTACCAGTATCAACAACAAATATAGCATCAGGCATTGCACGCATATCTTTAATACCACCTAAAGAAAGCTCTAATTTATTTTTTTGACGACTACGCATTAAAGCCTCTTTTTTAGTAATTCTTTCAAAAGTTCCATCTTGCTCCTGAACTTCAAGCTCTTTCAAGCGCTTTATTGACTGCTTAATAGTTTTAAAGTTAGTCAACATTCCACCTAACCAACGGTGGTTCACATAAGGCATTCCACAACGAGTAGCCTCTTGTGCAACTAATTCGCTAGCTGCTTTTTTAGTACCAACAAATAGGATATTACCCTTTTTTGCCGCAACTCCACCCAAAAAGTTCAATGAATCATTAAACATAGGAAGTGTTTTTTCAAGGTTAATTATATGTATCTTATTACGAGATCCAAAAATATACTCGCCCATTTTAGGGTTCCAGTAACGGGTTTGGTGTCCGAAGTGAACACCTGCTTCTAGCATTTGACGCATGGTAACTTGAGCCATTGTAATTCTCCAAATTGGGTTAAGCCTCTGTTTATTCAAATATCGAACTCTTTGACAGCTACATTTTAAAAAAAACATAACCGCTTAGTTTAAG
>CAZZKU010000243.1:0-1800 GCA_964654635.1 uncultured Piscirickettsiaceae bacterium
CTATTTTACCCGAGACCAGCTTCATCATTTTGCTATTTTACATTTTGATATTTAAACAGACCATATCTTACCTGGCTTGTGGTTTTTTCTTTAAAACAGCTCCAATTTTCTGGGAAATTTGGCCATTCAAGATTTTTTTCTTGTTCTAAATATAACATACTATCTTTATGAACCCTCTGTTCATTAAATAAACGTTCAATGACTGTCGCCATCAGTCCTTGTTTAAACGGAGGATCAATAAAAACAATATCAAAAGACTGGTTATTATTGTTGGTATTTAACCATTGCATGCTATCTACTTGATAAATATTCAAATTATCTACTTCCAATAAAGCTTTGTTTTTTTCTAACTGATTAATATTTGACCTGTCTGACTCCAACATAACAACCGACTTTGCACCACGGGACAAACTTTCAAAACCCAGCGAGCCAGACCCTGCAAAAACGTCTAGGCAACTAGCATTAACGATGTCAAACTGTAACCAGTTAAATAAAGTCTCTCGCACCCTGTCCGAAGTAGGCCTTAGCCCTTCTATATTTAATACTGGTAATTTTCTACCACGGAAATCACCACCGATAATTCGCACTGAACCTGTTTTAGACATAAATACTCACAAAAGATTGGTAAAATAACTAGCATTAGACACATTGGTCAAGGAGTTTATAATAAATGAAAATCACTATCTTAGGAACTGGATTTGCAGCTTTAACTGCAATAAAACAGGTTAGAAAAAAATCACCTACCGCAGAAATTACGGTTATTTCACCCAAAGCAGAAATGCTTTACTACCCTAGTTTAATTTGGTTTCCTGCCAAATTACGTAAAGCAACCGACTTAATTGTTGATTTAAACAATTTCTTTACTCGCCAAAATGTTACTTTTTTTGCAGGGAAGGTTTTAAATGTCATAGAAGGCGGGCGCGTAGTAGAAACGGATCAAGGCAATGTCGAAAATGATGGTTTAATTATTGCCACTGGCGGACGATTCATTAAAAAACTACCAGGCATCGAACACGCCATTACTCCCTGTGAAGGCATTTCGGCAGCTGAAAAAATTACCGACAAATTATCTAGCATGACAAGTGGCACTATTGCCATTGGATTTTCAGGCAACCCTAAAGAACCTTCTGCAATGCGTGGCGGGCCTATGTTTGAATTTTTATTTGGCATAGATACTTTGTTACGTCGCCAAGGCAGACGCGAAAACTTTAAATTGGTGTTTTTTACTCCAGCCGCTAAACCTGGTTTACGTTTGGGCGATAAAGTACCCGATGCTATGCTCAAAATGATGGCTAAAAAAGGCATTGAAACTCACCTTGGCAGTAAAATGGTCAGCTTTGAAGCCGATAAAATAATAACCGAGTCTGAAGAAATTTTAGCGGATTTAATTTTATTCATGCCGGGCATGACTGGCCCTGCTTGGTTGCAAAATTCAGAGCTAGTAAAATCTGAAGGTGGGCTAATTAAAGCCAACCAATTCTGTCAAGTAGAGGGATTGAAGGCAACTTATGTTGCTGGTGATTCAGGCAGTTTTCCTGGCCCTGAATGGCAAGCAAAGCAAGCCCACATGGCAGACTTACAAGCCATTGCCGCTTCTAACAATTTAGTAGCAGAATTAGAAGGTGGAGAAGATTTTGAAACTTTTAAACATGAACTAATTTGTATTGTAGATTCTCTTTCGCATGGCATGCTAGTTAAACGTACCGAAAAAGGAACATTTTTGCTTCCTCCTTGTCGTTTACTACACTTTGCTAAACGTATTTTTGAAAAACTATACCTGCGTGGCTACCGATAATTAAC
>CAZZKU010000244.1:0-1796 GCA_964654635.1 uncultured Piscirickettsiaceae bacterium
GTTATTTCATAATAGGTTTGTACTTTATTCTGCTAGGTTGGGCGGCTTCGGGGCCTTTTCTGCGAATAAGATCTGCCTCATAATCAGAAAAGTTTCCTTCAAACCATTCTACGTGTGAATCTCCTTCAAAAGCAAGCATGTGGGTGGCAATTCTGTCTAGGAACCACCTGTCATGGGATATAACCACCGCACAGCCGGCAAAATCAAGTAAGGCTTCTTCTAGTGCGCGTAGAGTTTCTATGTCTAAATCATTGGTTGGCTCATCAAGTAGCAATAAATTACCACCACTGCGTAGCGTCTTGGCTAGATGCACACGGTTTCTTTCACCACCAGATAATTCGCCTATGTTTTTCTTTTGGTCAGTGCCTTTAAAGTTAAAACGACTTACATAAGCACGGGCATTCACCTCTAGTTTGCCAATCATAAAGGTATCTTCACCGCCTGAAATTTCTTCATAAACGGTTTTGCTATCATCTAATGCATCACGGCTTTGGTCAACATAAGAAAGTTGTACGGTCTCCCCAAATTCAATACTACCGCTAGTCGGTTGTTCTTGCCCAGTAAGCATTTTAAATAGGGTGGATTTACCCGCACCGTTAGGGCCAATAATGCCGACAATTCCGCCTTGCGGTAGATTGAAATTTAGGTTATCAATTAATAGTTTGTCACCAAAACTTTTTGATAGGTTGTTGACTTCAATAACCTTGTTGCCTAGTCGTTCGGCAACGGGAATAAATATTTCTTTGGTTTCATTTCGTTTTTGACTTTCTTGGCTACTTAGTTCATTAAAGCGAGCAAGACGAGCTTTAGATTTAGCATGGCGACCTTTGGCGTTAGAGCGTACCCATTCTAGTTCTCCTTGAATGGTTTTCATGCGTGCCGCTTCTTGTTTAGACTCTAGCTTTAAACGGGCTTCTTTTTGCTCTAACCAAGAAGTATAGTTGCCCTCATAAGGAATACCTTGCCCACGATCGAGTTCTAAAATCCATTCTGCTGCTTTATCTAGGAAGTATCTATCGTGCGTTATTGCCACCACAGTTCCGCTAAAGTCTAGTAAAAAACGTTCTAACCAGGCAATAGATTCTGCATCTAAATGGTTGGTAGGCTCATCTAGTAACAGCATGTCAGGTTTTTCTAATAACAGTTTACAAAGTGCCACACGGCGAACTTCACCGCCAGAAAGGTTAGTTACGTCAGCATCCCAGTCGGGTAGGCGTAGCGCATCGGCGGCTATTTCTAGGGTTCGGTCTAAATTATGACCGTCCATAGATTCAATTAAATCTTCAATCTTGGCTTGTTTTTTTGCTAAATCATCAAAGTCAGCATCGGGTTCTGCATAAGCAGCATAAACGGCATCAAGTTCAGCCTTAGCTTGAATAACCTCGCTAAAGGCTTCTTCTACATTTTGCTTAACGGTTTTGCTTGGGTCAAGTTTTGGTTCTTGTGGTAGGTAGCCAATTTTAATGCCTGGTTGTGGACGTGCTTCACCAATAATGTCGGTATCAATACCAGCCATTATTTTTAGTAGGGTGGATTTACCAGAACCATTTAAACCTAAAACCCCAATTTTTGCACCAGGGAAGAAGGAAAGAGAGATGTCTTTTAATATGTGCTTAGAAGGTGGAACAACCTTACCAACACGATTCATGGTGTATACAAACTGAGCCATTTAAGTAAACCTTTTTATCTTAAAAAAAGATACTTTAGCAAAAAAAGTTGTTAAGTGCTTCTTTAATGTGTTGTTTTAAAGGTCAAAAAGCCCAAAATCGCCAGGGGTGGTCTACTATTTAAGACCA
>CAZZKU010000245.1:0-1794 GCA_964654635.1 uncultured Piscirickettsiaceae bacterium
GTTATTTTCAGCATACCTTCATCGGTTATTGGTAGCTGCATTGCCATTTCTACCAGAGTAACATCACCAAACACTTGGTAAGCGGGTTTGTCTTCGCTATCAGCAATGTCGCGCCTTAGCTCTCTTAGGCTTTCAAAAATGCCTAGTTGAGCATCGGTTAAATCTTCTTTTTGAGCTTTGTTTACATTCGATGTTTTTCTAGTTTTACTGGCTCGCATTGCTTTGTTTCTAGGCTTCGCTAGTTCAATTTCAATATTTCCTTTTAGCATTTCTCCTGCTTTATCGGTTAATTTTACCACTGAAAATTGCTGAATATCTTGGTAAAGATAACCCAAATGAATTAACTGGCGAATAATGCTTTGCCATTCATCGGCTGAATATTCTTTGCCAATTCCATAGGTGCTAACTTGACTATGCCCTTTGTCCCGAATACGCTCGTTATCCATTCCTCGCAATACATCAATAATATGCCTAATCCCATAATTATGTCCGCTAGATTGTTCTAGTCGATAAACACAAGATAAGACTTTTTGGGCAGCCACTTTTCCTTCAAACAATTTAGGAGGGTTTAAACAAACATCACAGTTACCACAAGATTTTTGATGTGGTTCGCCAAAATAGTTTAATAGAACACTACGCCTACAAGTTAGTGCTTCAGCAAATTCGACCATACTAGAGAGTTTAAAATTTTCAATTCGCTTTTGCTCTTCATTGCTAACTTTTTCAATGAAGTATTTTGCGGTCATAATGTCTTGAGTGCCATATAATAATAAGGCTTCCGAATTTAAACCATCTCGTCCTGCTCTACCCGTTTCTTGGTAATAGCCTTCTATATTTTTCGGTAAATCATAATGCACTACAAAACGTACATTCGGTTTGTCTATCCCCATACCAAATGCGACCGTTGCAACGACTATATTTAACTCATCACGGATAAACTGTTGATGCACTCTTTGCCTTGTTTCAGCAGGTAAACCAGCATGATAGGCGGTGGCACTATAACCTTCTTCAACTAGCAAAGAAGACACTTCTTCTACTTTTTTGCGACTTAAACAATACACAATACCACTTTCATGCTTGGCATCTCTTTGCTCTAAAAAAGCAATTAATTGCTTGGCAGGTTGTTTTTTTTCTAACACGCTATAACGAATATTAGGCCGATCAAAACTAGACACATGCACTTGGGGGTTGTGTAAATTTAAGCGCGTTAAAATATCTTGTCGGGTAGCGTGGTCTGCAGTGGCTGTTAAGGCAATAAAAGGCACGCTAGAAAATGCTTGACGCAACTGCCCTATTTGAGCGTATTCAGGTCTGAAATCGTGCCCCCACTGCGAAATACAATGGGCTTCATCTATAGCAAACAAGCTAATTGGAATGCTATTTAACTGTTGGCGGAATCCTTCATTCATTAGCCGTTCTGGAGCAACGTATAGCAAATCTAACTGCCCCATATGCAATTGCATTAATACTTGCTCGGCGGCTTGGGCATCTAAAGAAGAATTATAATAGGCAGCACTAATGCCGTTAGATTTAAGCGAATCTACCTGATCTTGCATTAAAGCAATTAGCGGAGAAACGACAATGGCTGTGCCTTCTCGAATTAAAGCGGGTATTTGGTAACATAAAGATTTTCCGCCGCCTGTGGGCATTAAAACAAAGCAATCCTTACCTGATAGAACATCTTCAATCACTTCTGCTTGGTGTTTCCTAAACTGGTCAAAACCAAATTGAGATTTTAATACGGCTAATGCTTGCTTGTGTTGAGAAGAGTCCATATACAATTTTAAAAACCTT
>CAZZKU010000246.1:0-1778 GCA_964654635.1 uncultured Piscirickettsiaceae bacterium
TCATCGTCCGTTGCATGGCTAAGTGCTAAGCGTATGTTTTTATTTTTAAATGGCTTGGCAGCAAAAGGACATAGATTTAAGCCAATAACCACCGAATTTAGCCAGTCTGTAGTTTGCTTAATTATTTCTTCATTTTTATTCATAAATTAGATTTTAACCCAATTAATTTTTATATTCTTATAGAATACAAGATTATATGTAAAAGGTTTATTCCAATGTCTATTAATATCGAAACAGTTAAATCCTACTTATTATCATTACAAGATGATATTTGTCAACAATTGGCAGCAGAAGATGGCTCGAAAGAGTTTTTTACCGACAATTGGCAAAAAGAAGAAGTAGCGGGTGTCGATGCTTTAAGCGGTGGCGGGCGTACCCGTGTTATGGAAGGTGGAGCAGTTATTGAAAAGGGAGGGGTAAATTTTTCCCATGTAAAGGGGGAAAAATTGCCAGCCTCGGCAACCGCATACAGACCAGAATTGGCAGGGCGTTCTTTTCAAGCCCTAGGCGTATCGTTAGTTATTCACCCAAACAACCCTTATGTGCCTACTTCACACGCCAATGTACGTTGTTTTGTTGCCGAAAAAGAAGGCGAAGAACCCGTTTGGTGGTTTGGCGGCGGGTTTGACCTAACCCCGTTTTATTTAGATGAAGAAGATGCCGTTCATTGGCATCAGCAGTCTAAAAATGCTTGTGACCCTTTTGGAAAAGATGTGTATAATAAGTACAAAGAATGGTGTGATGAGTATTTTTACTTAAAGCATCGTAGTGAAACCCGTGGCGTGGGTGGATTGTTTTTTGATGATTTAAATTCAGATACTTTTGGTTGGAACTTTGATAAATGTTTTAATTTCATGCAATCGGTTGGCGACCATTATATCAAGGCTTATCGCCCAATAGTCGCGGCAAGAAAGGGGCTTGAGTATGGTAAGCGTCAACGAGATTTTCAACTATATCGCCGTGGTCGCTATGCAGAATTTAACCTAGCATTCGATCGTGGCACGATTTTTGGTTTACAAACTGGTGGGCGTACCGAATCTATTTTAATGTCGTTACCACCTTTGGCAAGCTGGAAGTATGATTACCACCCAGAACCAGGTACAGAAGAAGCCAAATTGTATGAGTATTTAACCCCTAGAAAATGGGTATAAATATTAGATGCGGATTTGGGTATAATATTGATATTAAATTAAGAAGTTAAAACTATGGCAATTGATAAAAATATAAATATATTGGTAGTAGATGATTTTTCTACCATGGTAAGAATTGTAACCAACCTACTAAAAGAACTGGGGTTTATGTACATTGATGCCGCTAATGATGGCACAACCGCATGGCCAATGATTCAAACAGGTAAATATGACTTTATTATTAGTGACTGGAACATGCCAGAAATGAGCGGAATAGAGCTATTACGCCTAGTTCGAAAACATGAAACCTTTAAAGACATGCCCTTTATGTTAATAACCGCCGAGCAAAAGCGTAGTCAAATTTTAGATGCGGCTCAAGCAGGAGTAGATGGTTATATTGTTAAACCTTTTACCGCCGCCATATTAAAAGAAAAAATAGACAAAATTGCCGAACGAAAATCACTAGAAAAACGTACTGGGAAAAAATACCAACCACTCAAAATAAGCAGTTTGCCGCACAGCAACAAGCCAAAATGAAACAAATGCTTGCAGCCATGACCCCTGAAAAACGAGCAGCTTATATAGCTAGGCTAAAACGAAGCCAGCATACCAAGTGATTTGAATCACCAATAAGACCTATTCTTAAAA
>CAZZKU010000247.1:0-1754 GCA_964654635.1 uncultured Piscirickettsiaceae bacterium
AGCGGTTAAATTACCTTCGATCATATTCATTTTATTAATCCTTTTTATCTATATATTCTACAACTTCTAGACCAAATCCGCTAAGAGCAGTCATTTTAGAAGGAGAGCCAATGACTCTTAATTTACTTAACCCTAAATCAGATATAATTTGAGCACCTAATCCAAACGTTTTTGCATCATCATTAATTAAAGTATCCGGTGCGGTTACCCCTAAATCTTTTAACTGAAAAGCTTGTATTTTTTTCAATAAATCAGAACCTTCATCATGCTTATTAAGCACCACTATCACCCCTGATTTATAAGTTGATATTTGCTTCATTGCTTGTCGTAACGACCACTTGCAATCTTCTCTTTTTGAACCGAACAAGTCACACATCGTATCTGACATATGTACTCTAACCACTACTGGTTCATCCGTTGCAATATCGCCAAAGGTCAAAGCAAAATGGGCGTGCTGATCAATTGCATCTTCATAACCAATTAAATTAAAATCGCCAAATTCGGTTGGTAATTTACAGGATGATACTCGCTCAATTGTTTTTTCATTTTGTAACTTATATTCAATTAAATCGGCAATCGTGCCTATTTTAAGATCATGCTCTTTAGCATAACTTTCAAGGTCATCTCTACGAGCCATAGAACCATCTTCATTCATAATTTCTACAATAACAGACGCTGGTTCAAAACCCGCTAAACTAGCCAAGTCACAACCCGCTTCGGTATGCCCTGCTCTGGTTAACACCCCGCCGGGTTGTGCCATTAATGGAAAAACATGACCAGGAGTAACAATATCTTTCGGACTAGCATTTTCAGCCACTGCCGCTAGAATAGTAACAGCCCTATCTCCAGCAGAAATCCCCGTTGTTACCCCTTTAGCGGCCTCAATAGAAACGGTAAAATTCGTACCATGCGGATCTTGATTGTCGATAACCATTAACGGTAAGTGCAATTGGTTACAACGTTCACGCGTCATGGTTAAGCAAATTAACCCACGACCATACTTAGCCATAAAATTAATATCTTCAGCCGTTACCGTAGCTGCAGGAACTAATAAATCGCCTTCGTTTTCACGGTCTTCATCATCCATAAGAATGACCATTTTTCCTGCTTTATAATCTTCAATTAATTCTTCTATTGAGTTGAGTTTCATTTTTAAATAAATCCATTTTTAGCCAACATGGCTTCTGTAACATTACTTTTAGGGGTAGAATTTTGCTCTACATTCATCATACGTTCTAAATATCTTGCTAACAAATCCACCTCTAAATTAACCTGTGAACCAATGGTTAAATTAACAATAGTTGTTTTTTGTTTGGTATGGGGAACAATATTAACATCAAATACATTAGACTCAACTCCATTTACCGTTAAGCTGATACCATTAATACAAATAGAGCCTTTTTCTGCAATATATTTGGCTAAATTAGCAGGGGCTTTAATCTGGTAACGTGAAGAACGGGCTTCTTGCAAAATAGAAACCACCTCGCCGACCCCATCAACATGCCCAGAAACCAAATGCCCGCCTAACCTATCTTGTAGCCTAAGAGCTTTTTCTAAATTAACAGACGAACCCACCGTTAAAGCACCTAAAGTAGTTACCTTTAAACTTTCTGAAGAAACATCAGCAACATAAAAATTAGCACCTAGCTCAATTGCGGTTAAACATACACCGTTACAAGCTATACTGTCACCCAGTTTTACATCAGACATATCTAGCTGGTTGGTATCAATGGTATAGCGAGCATCGCCCTCTA
>CAZZKU010000248.1:0-1749 GCA_964654635.1 uncultured Piscirickettsiaceae bacterium
ATCAAGAATTTTCACCACCTAGCTTTCCAGAGGATGATTTTTGGGGTAAGTATTTTTTTGGGTTGTTATTAACACCGGATAAAAAAATAGACGAGGTTAGTAAAGAAGACTTTAAAGAGGCTTTTTTAGCCATTCCAGAAGAGGTGTTTGCAGTTCAATCAGCGAAATCAATGGCTGATTTTATGACAGAATACTTTGCCAAAAAAGTTGGCACGACTAAGCAAGCCAGGATACTTATTTTAGGCAAGGGCGGGGCAGGTAAAACCACTTTAATTCGTAGCTTACAAACAGGAAAAATACCTGGTATCTTTGAACCAGCGACACCGAGAATTGAGGTGCTAAATTATCAACCAAAAGGCTCTGATGTTGCTGCAGAGATATGGGATTTTGGTGGGCAGGTGATTATGCATGCTACCCATGAGTTTTTTATTAGTAGTGATTCAACCTATATTGTAGTCTGTTCGCAACGAGCGGATGAACAACCCGACGCTTGGTTAGAGATGATTAAAAGGCGTGCTCAAAACAATGCTAAATTGAATGTATTGGTGGTGTTCACCTTTTGTGAAAATATGATGACTGGCGACGAATATCAACAACAACGCCGAGAAAATCGTTTAAAGCGTTTGTATGATAAGGTTTTTGAACTGAATTTTTGTAATGTAAATTTATCCCCCGATCAAGCTAAAAATAATCAATCGGGTTTTGATGACTTAAAAATTAAAGTTGATACGCGAATTAACACAGAGGGTAAAAAATTAGTAACGGACTCGGTTACTTGGTTTAAAAAAGGCTTTAATAATAAGCCTTTTTTAAGCAAAACTGACTTAGAATCAAATTATAAAAAAGTTTTTCCAGATAGATGCTTTAATGATGATTTAAGGATTGCTAAAAATTATGGCTATGTGTTTTTTTCTAAACCGATAGCAACAACCGAAGAGTTAGCAGATGATTTTATTTTGGTCGCCCAAAGACACTGGCTAACCTATGGGGTTTATGGTTTGGTGAATGGTGCGAATAATGGCAAGTTGACTGATAAATCTGTGAATAATGAACTGAGTGTGAAAGATAAAAAGACTGACGTTTCTTTTTATATAACCGATAAAGGTGGCTGTTTTAAGATTAAAAAAGAGGCAAAAAAGAATAAACTCGTCAAAAACAGTAAATTAGAGGAGTTGACTTACACAACGGAGGGTGTTGAACTGCTTAAACAGATTATGTTGGATTACCACTGGGCGATGTATTTAAATAAACGCCACGGTGAAATGTTGTTACCTTTGGCAATGCCTTTAGATGAACCAAGTGATTTTGTGCAAACTTGGCTGGGAGAGAAGCAAGGTTGGAGTGATGAGGAATTATTAAAAAATAGTATGCAGCATTTAGAACTCGTGTTTCATTCGTTGCCGTTAATGTTCTTTTTTAGATTAGTAACTTTTTTAGAACCGCATTTACTAAATGAAAAAAATCTATGGCGTAGTGGGGTGTTGGCTCACTTTTTTGGTGACGAAAATATTGTTGCGTTGATTGAGGTTGACGGCTCGGCTATTCACATTAAGGTGCATGATAAACAAATCAATCCGCCAATAAGCATTAAAAAAAGTAACGATAAGGTGACACTGTTTTTTAGTTTTTTAATCCAATATGTTAAAGCAACCTTGGCATTAGCTGAATTTAAAGATAGTCAAGTACATTCATTTGAGAGCTTGATAATAAATGGTAATATTCATAAAATAGATTCTCGTAATCTTGAGC
>CAZZKU010000249.1:0-1736 GCA_964654635.1 uncultured Piscirickettsiaceae bacterium
TTTACCGTTGACCACAAAATTATGAACGCCCCTGCGGTGCGTATTGCCAAAACCATGACCTCTCCATCTGGGGACACTATTAGCGTGTTTGACTTACGTTTTAATAAGCCGAATGAAAGCATGATGAGTGAAAAAGGCATTCATACTCTAGAGCATTTATTTGCAGGTTTTATCCGCAGCCATTTAAATGGCGATGACGTTGAAATAATTGATGTATCGCCAATGGGTTGCCGTACTGGTTTTTACATGAGCTTATTAGGCTCGCCTGCAGAAACAATAGTAGCTAAAGCCTGGTTAAAAGCGATGCATGATGTAATTAAAGTGAAACGCCTTGAAGATATCCCAGAATTAAACGAATACCAGTGCGGATCTTATTTAATGCACTCGCTAGAAGATGCCAAAGAAATTGCCCAAATGATTATCGATAGTGAGATTAAAGTAAACAAAAATGCAGATATTACCTTGTCTGATGAAATATTAAAGTCGTTAGGAAATGATGTTTAAATTATGAAAATAGCAATTATCGGCGCCATGGAAGAAGAGGTTTGCCTATTAAGAGACAAAATAACCAACTTAACCACTGAAGTACACGGCGGTTTTGAATATTATATTGGGCAAATAAATCAGTTAGATATCGTGTTATTGAAATCAGGTATTGGCAAAGTAAATGCTGCCATCGGCTGTGCTTTGTTGATAAAGCTGTATCAGCCTGACTATGTTATTAACACCGGTTCAGCAGGCGGGTTTCACCCCGACTTAAGTGTGGGCGATATTGTAATAAGTGAAGCAGTTTGTCATCATGATGTCGATGTCACCCCTTTTGGTTACGAGCTAGGGCAAGTTCCTGGTTCGCCAGCTTGTTTTTTACCAGATGCTAAATTAGTAGCGTTGGCAAAACAAAGTATTGAAAGCTTGGGTGAAGTTGCCCACATGCACGGCTTAATTGCCACGGGCGATCGTTTTATGCATTGTCCAATTGATGTTGAAAATACCCGAAAATCTTTCCCTAATATGATTGCCTGTGAAATGGAAGCCGCCGCGGTAGCACAAGCGTGCCACGCTTTTGAAACCCCTTTTGTTATTATTCGCTCGTTATCAGATATTGCAGGCAAAGAAAATGCGGTTACTTTTGAGCAGTATTTAGAACAGGCAGCAACCCATTCCGCCAGTTTGATTTTAACGATGCTAGGAAAGCTTTAACCGCTATTGAGTGGGAGCGTTCTGTAAGGCTTTCATAAAAACTTCCAAACTGCCTAGCTCTTGTGCATAACGCATCATTAAGCTTAACAAGGCTTCATCTTTGTACTTAGAAGCAATTCTAGCGGCAAGTTGAAAGTCTTTTTCGTGTAAACCACCACTATAAGCATTCATCTCTAACAATGCCGCTAACATTCCTACATTTCTTAACAGGCAAGCCGCATGAATCGGCTTAACGGTTTCACCGTTTTCATCTTTTCCGAGTTCCTTTTGGGCAGAGACAAAGTGCTCTTGTATTAAAACTTTAGTCATCCAATAATTCATTTCAGGCGCTTCTTCACTCTCCAACACATTTAAAAAAATATCTTGGGCGGGCAGTTTGTGCTTTTGAATTAAGCTGTGGACAGTTTTAGAGAAAAGTTCGCGGGTTTTTTCATCAAGATTTAAAAGGTTCATGGTTTAAGTGTTCTGACTTAGATTGAATTAACGATATTATACTAATTTCATGTTTAAAAAGGCTTTAAAATATCCCCAAAAAC
>CAZZKU010000250.1:0-1736 GCA_964654635.1 uncultured Piscirickettsiaceae bacterium
TCCGCCCAATTCTTCAACTTACTGGTTTTACCAATTCCTGGGTTAAACGAGTTGGTTGGGTCTAATTTTTTATAAAAATCTTTTAAAGCTGGCTTGGCAAAATATTCATGTCCTACATTATGTTCGGCAGGGTACTCTGCTCCTCGTGCATCAAAAAACGCCAATATTTTCTTCTTGAGAGCCTTGGCATCAACCCCTTTTTTAACAATATAGTTTTGGTGCATGACATGGCATAGTAAGTGTCCGTAATACAGTTTGACGGCAATTTGGTCATCAATTTCAGGCGGCAACACTTCAAGCCACTCTTTTTCATTACGAGCCAGGGCAATATCTAAAGTCATAATAGCCCCAAACTTTTTAGGGTTTAGCATGTGGTAACGTCCCATTGCTCCACCAGCTACAAAGCGATGTAAAATCGCTTTTTTTGCTTCTTTGGGGGTGCATTCAAAATAACTTCCCTCGGCGCTAGCAAAAAAAGTTTTTAAATATTCACGGGCTTCATCAATCCCATCATTGTTCATTTCAAGAATTAAATGATGGTCATATTGCTCACGAAACTCTTCCATTTTTTTAGGTAGGTGATTTGGGAATAAATAACTAAAAAACTGCATCACCCGGTCAGAAACTTTAGTTGGAAAAATTTTAAATTTAGCGGCGATTCTATCAACGGTTCTTTTGATTGAAAACAATTTTGGAATATACTTCGCTCCCAATTTATCAATAACAATAAAAGTATCTTTACCATATTTTTTCGCAACATCGTAACAGTCGCGGTGTAAATATTCGCCAGATATAGGTAGGGTTTTAAATTCAGATAAAATGTGGCGACGAACTTGGGTAAGCACTTCGGTGTCATTGGTTCCTATATAAAAAACCTGTTTTTTTTTCGCCTTTGGAAAGGTATCTAACCTAACCGCAAATACCGCTAGTTTTCCCGCACAACCAGAAGATTCATATAAACGGCGACCATCATTATTAAAGCGTGATGGAGTGCTGGAATCAATGTCTCTTACTCGTTCATGGTACTCATTGTCTGAAGCACGTTTATCAGAGTCAAGCACATCGCTGTCGGTATATTGTTGGTTTTGCAAGTTGGTTAGAATTTCTTCGGCTGTTGAACCCAGTTTAATGCCTAAGTTATTGACCAATTCTAACGTGCCATCTTGATTGATTTGGGCAAACAAAGAAAGTTCAGTATAAGATGGGCCACGTTGCACTAAAGCCCCGCCAGAGTTGTTACAGACACCGCCAACCAAAGAAGCGCCTATGCAAGAAGAGCCGATTAAAGAATGTGGCTCACGACCATAAGGGGCTAACATTTCTTCTAAATCGAATAGTGTACTACCCGGTAGCCCAATAATTTGGTGGGCTTCATTAATCAGTTGAATTTGGTCAACTCGCATGGTGTTAATAATAACAATAGGGCGGTCATAATCTTTACCATGGGGGGTCGAGCCACCCGTAAGCCCTGTATTGGCTGCTTGCATAATGATGGCAACATCGGCTTTTACACAAGCTTGTAATACCTGCCAAATTTCTAATAAGCTAGCAGGTCTTGCGACAGCCATTGCTTCACCAGAACCAAAACGAAATCCTGTACTATAAGGTTGAATTTTATCAATATCGGTTAAAGTGTAAGATTTACCGATAATGTTTTGTATTTCATTAATTAAGTGGTTTTGTGCAGTAGAGTTGGACATGTTATTCTCGATTTTAAAATGGCATAAAATAGCGGG
>CAZZKU010000251.1:0-1725 GCA_964654635.1 uncultured Piscirickettsiaceae bacterium
TTAAAGAGCAAGGTGTCCATAGAGTTTTTTGTGAAGTCCCTTTTGCCAAGTGTTGTGGATTAGCCGCGATAAATTCTAATAATTCAGCTTCTATTTTAACCTCACTAATATGATAGCCTTTTGATGCTAGCCATTGGCTAACTTCCAACGTTTCTTTTTGATCGGTTGCAATAAGGTTTAACCAGGCTGGTCTAGCTGGCATTTCATTGTGACGCTGTATCAATTCATTAGCTTGAATATGGGCGGAGTTTTTTAAATGCTGTTTTTGGTAGCTGTGTAGCTTACGGACATCTAAAACAGGTAACTCTGAATCGGTGAACAATAAGCACGGTTTTCCCATTTAAAGATTAAACAACCGCTTAGGCTTAAGCAGTTCTTTTTCGACTTGCCATTCTCCTACGCCAAAAAATACGCCTTTATCATCATAAAAACGCACTAGGTCTGTTGCAGGACGTTCAATTTGTAACTTGCCCCCATGCTGAATGCAACTAGTATCTTCAGCAGACAAATTAAGTGCGGTTAAATGCTGTAAAGGTAAATCTAGTGGTAAAAGATATTCTGCCGAGCCTGAAGATAGATCTGCTAAACTTTGCATTTGGTCGGCCGTTATGTCACCTAATTGAGTTCGGTGTAAGGCTATTAAATGCCCGACTGTATTGAGATGTTTTGCAATATCTTCACCAAGGGTTCTTACATAAGTTCCTTTGGTGCAATGTACTTCAAATTTAATAATGTTTGCAGAAAATGATATTAACGTTAAAGACAAAATAGTAATGGGACGCGCAGGTCTATCAATCGTAATGCCTTTTCGAGCATACTCATAAAACGGCTTGCCTTTATGCTTTAAGGCAGAATACATCGGCGGAATTTGCATAATTTCACCAGTAAAGTTTTTTAAAGCGTCATTCAATTTATTTTCTGTTAATTTTTCTACTGGTAAAGTTTGAATTATTTCACCGTCTTTATCACCAGTATCGGTTTCTTCACCTAGCTTTAAGGTGGCAATATAACGCTTATCTGAATCAAGCAATAATCCCGATACTTTGGTTGCTTCACCAAAACAAATAGGTAACAAACCTGTTGCAAAAGGGTCTAACGCCCCTGTATGCCCTGCTTTTTTAGCACTGTAAAAACGCCTAACTTGTTGTAAGACACCATTAGAGGTTACTCCTGCGGGCTTGTCTAATAGAACTATACCATTGACAAGTTTCCATTTTTTTTTAAGCGGTTTTTCAGTCGTCATTATTATTTGCTGTTTTTATGCAATGCTTGAAAAATTAAGTCTTCTATATGACCTGCATTTTCAGCTACCTTGTCATAAAAAAACCTTAGGTGTGGGGTAATACGTAAGTTCATACGACGACCTATTTCAGTTCTAAAATAGCCTTTGGCTTTTTCTAAAGCTTGAATTGCTTCTTGTGCTGCTTCATCTACTTCATTTGCACCAATAATTGTAAAATAAATGGTAGCTATACTTAAATCTTTGGATATTTTAACTTCGATAATGTTAATTTTTTCTAACCGTGGGTCTTTAGTATCACGGTGTAAAATTTCACTTAGGGTCTTACGAATCTCTAAGGAAACTCTTTTAGTACGGCTTATATCTGCCATTTTTTGTTCCTATTTTTTCTTTATTATATAAATAATAAAACCTCCAAGAGGAGGCTTTATTAAAAGTTACCAAAGCATTAAATTAATCAAGCGTACGCTTAACTTCAATTCTTT
>CAZZKU010000252.1:0-1723 GCA_964654635.1 uncultured Piscirickettsiaceae bacterium
AACTCTTCTTCCTCTTCTGGGTAAAGTCCAATTTTAATTACTCGTGCTAACATAATATCGAAGCGTTTCATTAGCTCTACTGTTTTAATCTTGTTGCGTCTTTCTAGTTCTTCATTCATGTTTGAATCCTTAAATTGCTTAATTTCGTAAAAATAATTGGTAACCTTCATTATCTTGTTCAGAGACAAAAGGATAGTTTAAATTTTTTAAATAATCTTCAAAACTTTGTTTTTGTACTGTTGAAACCTGTACCCCAACTAGAACTTTGCCATAGGCAGCTCCATGATTTCGATAATGAAACAGGGTGATATTCCATTTATTAGACATTTTATTTAAAAAATCTAATAATGCTCCAGGACGTTCAGGAAATTGAAAACGATATAGTAATTCATTGGTTATATTTTTTGCCTGCCCACCAATCATGTAACGCAAATGAAGTTTAGCAACTTCGTTATCACTCATGTCAACAAAATCAAGTTTGGCTTCATTTAGTTGTTCGATTAGACTTTCTTTTCCTGCTAAGCCAACTTCGGTTCTAATACCGACAAATACCACCGCTTTACTATCATCTGAATAGCGATAGTTAAATTCAGTAATAGCTCTTTTTGCCCCTAAAATTTCGCAAAAGCGTTTAAAACTTCCAGGGGTTTCATCTATAGTTACTGCAAATAACACTTCAGTTTTTTCACCTACCTCGGTTCTTTCTGCAACATATTTTAGGCGGTCAAAATTCATATTAGCACCACTAACAATTACCGCTATGTTTAAGTCGGATACTGATTTTTCAGTTACAAACTTTTTCATACCCGCTAATGCTAAAGCACCCGCTGGTTCTGCAATGGCTCGCGTTTCTTCAAACACATCTTTAATTCCAGCACAAATTTCATCCGTTGTAACGGTTACCATTTCATCTACACAAATTTGGGCAATCCGAAAAGGTATTTTACCCACTTGCTTTACCGCAACGCCGTCAGTAAATAAACCCACTGAATCTAAAGAGACTCGTTTGCCAGATTTCAAAGCTTCGGTCATGCTTGGAGCGTCTTCTGGCTCTACACCGATTATTCTGGTATTAGGGGAAACTTGTTTAATTACTGCACTAATTCCTGCAATTAAACCGCCCCCACCGACGGGAACAAAAATAATATCTAATTTTTTAGACTGTCTAAGCAGTTCTAGGGCAATTGTTCCCTGCCCTGCTATAATTGCTTCATCATCATAAGGGGCTATAAAAGTGGCTGAGTTTTCTTGGCTATAGCTTATTGCGGCTTGAGCGGCATCATCAAAAGAGTCACCAACTAATACCACTTCACTGCCTAAGTTTTTTACGCTATTTACTTTAATTGAGGGGGTGGTAACAGGCATAAAAATAGTGGCTTTAATATTTAACTTTTGGGCAGCTAGAGCAACGCCTTGTGCATGATTTCCAGCCGATGCCGCAACAACTCCTTTTAATTTTTCTCCCGCCGACAATTCTAATAAACGGCTATAAGCACCACGTAATTTAAAAGAAAAAACCGATTGTAAATCTTCTCGTTTTAACCAGATTTGGTTTCTAAGTTTTTTTGATAGCAACGGCGCTCTTTCTAACGGCGTTTCATCCGCTATGTCATATACGGGAACAGATAAGGCTTTTTTTAAAATTTGTTCAGGCATGGCAGAATTTCCATTGTGTCTATAATTTTCGGCTATTATACATGTTGAGACCTTTACACGAGTAGAA
>CAZZKU010000253.1:0-1697 GCA_964654635.1 uncultured Piscirickettsiaceae bacterium
ATGAGCGAAAATATTATTGCAACCAGTGACGCAACTTTTGAAGCCGACGTTTTAAAATCAGATTTACCTGTTTTAGTAGATTTTTGGGCGGAATGGTGTGGCCCTTGCAAAATGATTGCACCAATTCTTGATGATATCGCTACCGAATTTTCAGGTAAAGTAAATGTTGCAAAATTAAACATTGATGACAACCCAACAACACCGCCTAAATACGGTGTTCGTGGGATTCCTACTTTAGTGTTATTTAAAAACGGTGAAGTAGATTCAACTCAAGTAGGTGCTTTGTCTAAGTCACAATTAACCACCTTTTTAAACGATAATTTATAAAATATTCAAGTGGAACAAGCTTCTTGTTTCACTTATTAAAACTCCTTCCTAATTTTTTAAACCAAATAAATTCAAGAAACCAATATGAAACTAACCGAACTTAAAAAAATGTCCGCTGCCAGCCTTTTAGAGCTTGCCTCTGAAAAAGGACTTGAAAATTTAGCCCGCCTAAAGAAGCAAGATATTATTTATGCAATTTTAAAGGCTCACGCTAAAAAAGGTGAAGACATTTTTGGCGAAGGTGCTTTAGAAATATTGCCTGATGGTTTTGGTTTTTTGCGTTCAGGAGATGGTTCTTACTTAGCCGGCCCAGATGATTTATATGTATCGCCTAGTCAAATTAGACGATTTGGTTTAAGAAAAGGCGACACCATTCAAGGTAAAATTCGCCCTCCAAAAGATGGCGAGCGTTATTTTGCCCTGTTAAAAGTTGAAAAAATTAACTACGAAGACCCAGAAATAGCCCGTAAAAAAATTGCCTTTGAAAACCTAACCCCTTTGCATGCAGAAGAACGTTTAGTGATGGAAATGGGTAATGGTTCTACTGAAGACATTACTACGCGTATTATTGACATAGCCGCGCCATTTGGTAAAGGGCAGCGTGGTTTAATTGTTGCTCCACCTAAGTCAGGTAAAACTGTTATTTTGCAACAGATAGCCCAATCAATTGCTGAAAATCATCCTGAGTGTTATTTAATTGTGTTGTTAATTGATGAGCGACCAGAAGAGGTAACTGAAATGGAAAGAACGGTTAAGGGTGAAGTGATTGCTTCTACCTTTGATGAACCAGCTGCTCGTCATGTACAGGTTGCCGAAATGGTAGTTGAAAAGGCTAAAAGATTAGTTGAGCATAAAAAAGACGTGGTTATTTTGTTAGATTCGATTACTCGCCTAGCTCGTGCTTATAATATGGTAGTGCCTTCATCAGGTAAAATTCTAACAGGGGGTGTCGATGCTAATGCTCTACATCGCCCTAAGCGTTTCTTCGGTGCGGCACGTAATATAGAAGAAGGTGGCTCGCTAACCATTATTGCAACCGCACTAGTAGATACAGGTTCAAAAATGGACGAAGTTATTTTTGAAGAATTCAAGGGTACGGGTAACATGGAGCTACATTTATCGCGAACCATTGCTCAAAAACGTATCTTCCCAGCGATTAACCTAGAAAAATCGGGTACGCGTAAAGAAGAATTATTAACCACGCCAGATGAGCTAAAAAACATTTGGATTCTACGTCGATTCTTGCAAGGCATGAACAACGAAGTAGAAGCGATTGAAACCTTAATTGACCAGTTAAAAGTAACCAAAACCAATGATGCTTTATTTACTGCGATGAAACGCTAAAAAAAGCTGTTAAGCTTTTAACTTTA
>CAZZKU010000254.1:0-1678 GCA_964654635.1 uncultured Piscirickettsiaceae bacterium
AAAGCTTCTATTGCTGGCTCTCTTCCCCTAAACTTTTTAAATAGTACCATTGGGTCAACCGAGCCACCTGCCGCTAAAACGGTGTTTTTAAACTTTTTTCCCGTGGCAGGGTTTAATATTCCTTGTTCTTCAAACAAGCTGAAAGCGTCTGCTGACAATACTTCTGCCCATTTATAGCTGTAATATCCTGCCGCATAACCGCCTGCAAAAATATGGCTAAAAGATTGAGGGAAACGGTTATAACTTGGAGGTTTAACCACCGATATCTGCTCGCGAACCTGTTTTGCTAAAACCAGTACATCTTGTGTTTCACCGCTGTGAACTAACATGTCAAATAAACCAAATTCCAACTGGCGTAGCATCATCATTGCCGACTGAAAGCCTCTACTTTTTTGTAAGCTTGCTAACAGATTATCGGGTAAGGTCTCTCCCGTATCCACATGCCCTGTAATTAAATCAAGCCCTTCTCTTGTCCAACAAAAGTTTTCCATAAACTGGGAAGGCAACTCTACTGCGTCCCAAGGAACATTTTTAATGCCTGACACATCAAAATGCTCCATTTGGGTTAGCATGTGGTGTAGACCATGCCCAAATTCGTGGAACAAAGTGGTCACTTCATTGTGGGTTAAGCAAGCAGGAGCATCAGCCACTGCTGGTGTAAAGTTACAAACCAAATAGGCAACGGGTTTTTGCAACTTGCCCGTTGTGGTTTTCCAGCGACTGACCACCGTGTCCATCCAAGCTCCGCCACGTTTGTTTTCGCGGGCGTACAAATCTAAATAGAAAGAGGCAATGACTTCATCTTGGCTGTTTAATAAATCAAAGAACCGCACATCTTCATGCCAAACTGCTACATCAAAACGCTCTGCTACTTTAGTATCAAATAACTGCCAGGTAATTTCAAACAGACCTGATAACGCTTTTTCTACGGGAAAATAAGGGCGTAGCGTTTCTTGTGAAAGAGATAAGATTTCTTTTTTATATTTTTCAGAGTAATAAGTAATGTCCCAAGGGTTTAAAACGAACTCAACAGACCCCACCCCTGGCGATTTTTGACTTTCTAGCTTTCTAGCAAAGTCTGTTAATTTGGCTAACTCCTCTTTAGCTTGTTTTTTAGACTGCTTGGCTAAATCGTAGATAAATTTATTCACTTGTGCCGGACTTGCTGCCATTTTAGTTGCCAATGAAAGTTCTGCATAATTAGCAAAACCAAGCAATCTGGCTTTTTTCTGGCGGTTTTTTAGTATTTGTAAGATGTTATCACTATTATCAAACGAGCTATCATCAGCCTGATCAGAAGCTCTAGTTGAATAGGCTTTATAAACCTCTTCACGCAAGCTGGCGCTGTCTGCATGGGTCATTATTGCAATATAAGCAGGGAAGTCTAAAGTAACCAACCAACCTGTTAGCTCTTTTTGTTCTGCCAATTGCTTTAACAAATCCAAAGCAGTTGCTGGTAAGCCCATTAAATCGCTCTCATTAGTAATGTTTTTTTGCCAAGCTTGGGTGCTTTTTAAAACATTATTTGCAAACTGAGAGCTTAATTTAGACAAACTTTGTGAAACTTCCTTAAACTTATCTTGTTGTTCTTTAGGCAAGTCAATACCAGACAAGGTAAAGTTTCTTAATGCAATCTCAACGACCTTCTTTTGTTCAAGGCTATAGTTTGCGTAGTCGC
>CAZZKU010000255.1:0-1661 GCA_964654635.1 uncultured Piscirickettsiaceae bacterium
GAGAGCTTTAACCGAATAAATATCATAACGAGTATTCGGGCTTTTAATTTGGCTAGTCGGCTTTAAGTCGTTTTCTAGTTCAATAACGGGTGCTTTAGCAGGACGTTTTACCACCACCCTTATCTTTGCGGCTTGCAAAGCGGCGGCTAATAGCTTGCTAGAATCTAAATCAGGCCCTACTAAATTTTGTAACGCCTTCATTTCTTTTTTTGGTGCTGCCGATTTCTTTTTTTCAGGGTACATCGGATCCATATAAATAACATCACAATAAGGTTTTTCGGTTAATAGATAATCGGTTGAGTCTTGATTTATTAAGCTTAAATTATTAATTGCCTGTTGTAGAGTTTTCTCAATGTCGGTTGCCTTTTTACCGCGTTGCAAAGCATCGGCAAGTAAAGCCGCTACCACGGGAGATCGTTCAACCATTAGCACTTTACACCCTAAGGTAGCAAACACAAAAGCGTCACCCCCCATTCCAGCGGTGGCATCTAACAAGCGAATTGGCTGTTGAAGTTTCCCTATACCCACGGCACGAGCCATCGGCTGGTTTTTACCGCCGCCAAACTGACGGCGATGGTTTTTTTTACCACTAATAAAATCAACAAATACCGCACCAGCTTCTGCTGGCAACAATGCTAATTTAGCACACGAGTCCGTTTCTTCTTCTAACAGCCAACCTAAAGACATCTCGGTTTTGGTTTGTAACGAGTGGTTAGAAAAGGTAGAAAATAACCTAAGCAAATCTTGTTTTTGTTTATTTGAATAGTTAGTCGATAATAAAGGAGTAATTTTATACATGGAGCTATTATAAAATCTAATATACAATGGTTCCAAGTAAATATTAAACCTTAGAGAGAAAAACATGAAAAACTTAAAGAAAAACTTATTAACTAGCTGTATTACTGGTCTTATCGCTTTACCAATGGTCGCCTCAGCTGATTTAAGTGACGATATTAAAGATCAAATTAATGCTAATTCAGCTCAAGTAGAAGCTGGAATGAAAGATGTTGCAAAAAACTTGATGGCAATTAACGCCCATCGCAGCCTAGCACCTGCTGAAACATTAGGTGGGGGCGTATTTGGTTTTGAGTTTGGAATTGATGCCACTCAAACCGATTTAGATACCGATGCACTAGAAGAAGTCGCGGGTACAAATTTAGATTCTGCTTATAGTGGTTCAAAACTTGTGGTGCCAAGGTTAAGTGCTGCCATTGGTCTGCCAGTTATTCCGTTAGATTTTGGCGTTACCTATACTCCAGATGTTGGTGGGACCAGTTATATTGGAGCAGAAGTTAAGTACGGTTTAATTAGTGGTGGCACACTAATGCCAGCCGTATCAATTTCAGGAAACTACTCTTCAGCAGTAGTGGCAGACAGCTTTGATACCACCACTTATGGAGCGGATGTAACTGTTTCAAAAGGGTTTGGAGTCGGAGTTAAAATCATTCCTTACACTGGTCTAGGCTATCTTTCAAGCACCACTACGCTAAATGATAAAGTTTTACCAGCAGGAACCGACATTAAAACTACTTATGATTCAAGCGCAACTAAATTGTTTGTAGGTGCATCTTTGCAACTTACTGTTATAAACCTAGTTGCACAATGGGATCAAATTGGCGATTATTCAGCAGTGAGTGCTAAAGTAGGGATTCGTTTCTAAG
>CAZZKU010000256.1:0-1654 GCA_964654635.1 uncultured Piscirickettsiaceae bacterium
CTAGTAAACCTTTTGACGCAGAAGTAATGAGGTCGAATACATGATTAAACCCCTCCATTCCACCATAGTAGGGGTCGGGAACTTCGGTTTCAGGGAAGGTGTTGGTAAACTCTAGAAATCGTTTTATTTTATGGTTGTGTTCAGGTAATGACATCTTAATTAAGTCATTATAATTGGCATCATCCATTGCCAAGATATAATCAAATTCAATAATATCTCCCAGGTTAATTTGTCTGGCTCGTAAATCCATCATATCAATGCCACGAGTTTGTGCAGTTTGAACGGAGCGACTATCCGCAGGCTTTCCTGTGTGCCAAGAAGCTGTTCCAGCAGAGTCGATGAATATTTCTTTTTCTAAATTAGCTTCTTGAACTAATTGGCGGAACACGCCGTGCGCGGTGGGTGAACGGCAAATATTACCCAAACAAACAAAAATAACAGAAACTTTATGACTCATTACCTATCCTTTTAATCGTAAAATAAGTGCTATTTTACGAAATAAGTTGAGACTAATGTCTGTTTTAAAATCTAAACCTCTTATAAAAATGATTCCTTTTTCTAAGGGGTGGCTATTGTATGAAGATGAGAATATCCTAGTGGTTAATAAACCGAGTGGATTATTGTCTGTTCCTGGGCGAAATGCCGACCCATCCGCTTCATTAATCGGTCAGGTGTTAACCTATTGTACTAACGCTCTAATTGTCCATCGTTTAGATATGGATACATCAGGCATTATGCTGTTAGCTAAAAATGCGGATTGTCATCGGTTATTAAGTCGGCAGTTTCAAGATAGGCTGATTAAAAAACAATACCAAGCTATTTGTGCAGGAATAGTCTCTCAAAACAGTGGTTTTCTTAATCAACCGATGCGTTGTGACTGGGAAAACAGACCCTTGCAAATGATTGACTTTAAACAAGGGAGGTCAGCAACTACTTACTGGCAGCTAGTAGAACAAAAAGAAAGTTCATTTAAAATAATATTAACCCCTGTTAGTGGTAGGTCACACCAGTTAAGGTTGCATATGAAACAATTAGGACACCCTATTTTGGGAGACAACCTTTATGCAGATTCCATAAGTTTAAAGTTGGCTAGTCGTTTAATGCTGCATGCATCAAGCTTGATATTTGAACATCCTTTTTCTGCCGAAAAAATCTGCATTAAGAGCGAGTCAAGCTTTTGGGTTTAAGCCATTGTTTGAGATGGCATAATTAATGCTTAATCTCGATTAGAGTATAAATTTAATTTTTAAGTTAATTAATTAGTAAAGGTAAAGGAAATATCATGTCAGCAGAGTTAGAACAAGATAACAAAGCCACTCGTGAAATGTTAGAAATGATGGGTGAATCAACTGATGATTTACTTGACGTTCTAGGTGATTTGGAAGGATTGGATAGTGAAGATGATGTTCTTGCAATGATTGATGATGTTGAAGCAGAAGAGGTTTTAGATGACGCTATCGTTGCAGACACTAGCGAGCAAGGGAAAGCTTTACAGGAAGCACTTTTGGCAACAGAAGAAAAAGACTTGCTTGAGTCGGCAGCTAGTTTAGAAGATGAAATGGAAGCTTTAGACCATATTGTTGAAGAAGAGTCGATAGTTGAAGATACCTTGCCTACCAATGAGCTGGAAGCAGAGCTTGATGTTGACTTGGAT
>CAZZKU010000257.1:0-1649 GCA_964654635.1 uncultured Piscirickettsiaceae bacterium
TTAACAACTTATTTAAGGATAAAACATGAAAAAACTATCTTCTGCCATTGGCATAATTTTGCTTACAACATCAACCGCTGTCATGGCTGAAAAGGAACTAGGGCTTAGTGGCTCTGGTGAAGCTTCTTATACCGCAAGCACCGGTAATACAGAAGAAGATTCTTTATACTCTGCTCTTAAATTAAATTATGAACAAAAAATGTATAAGCTAACAGGGTTGCTTGAAGCTAACAGTAAGAATAAAAGTGGCAATCAAACTAAAGAGCGTTATGTTGGAGATTTTCAAGGCGATTTGTTCTTTGCTAACCACCCAAAAGCTTACGGTTTTGGGCAGATTCGTTATGAACATGATCGCTTTGAAGCCATTGACTTAAACAGCTACTATACTGCTGGGTTAGGTTATAAGATTATTGAAGATGATGTTATCACCCTTGGAGCTGAATTAGGTGCGGGATATCAAAAAGAAGATTACTCTAACAAGGCAACCACCAAAGATTTCTCTCAAACCATTATAAAAGCGGCGGCAACCTTTACTTATCAAATTAATGAAAATGTTGAATTTGCACAAGATTTAACCAGCTTTATCGGTGAAGAGCAAACTAAAACAGAAAGCAATACCAGTCTAAATGTAAGTATGAGCGATGCCTTAAAGCTAAAAGCAACTTATAAAATTCGTGATAACTCCAACCCTGCAACGGGTAAAGAAAATACCGATACCGAAACTTATTTTGGTATTATTTACGACTTTTAACTCCTTTACAAAAGTTTTGAGGCATAAAAAAACCGAGTCTAACTCGGTTTTTTTATGCTTGAAATTTATCTCCTTTTACAAAGACATTTCTTCTTTAATCTGAGCACACCATTCTACAATTCTCGATTCGGTTAACTCTGGTTGCTGGTCTTCATCTATACCCAAGCCGACAAAAAACTCTTCGTCCTCTGTTACCGCTTTTGACTCATCAAACTCAAAACCATCAGTTGAAGTATAGCCTACTGGTTCAGCACCATTTTCTAACGCTATGTCGTGCATAAAGCCCATTGCATCTAAAAAATATTCAGAATAATCGACTTGATCGCCCAAACCAAAACAAGCTACTTGCTTACCAGTAAAATCTATTGTCTTAAAATCTTCCCAAAAATCATCCCAACTACTTTGTAGTTCGCCATAGTACCAAGTAGGATGACCCAAGATTATTTTATCAAATTTTGCAAAATCATCGACATTTACAGTAGCAATATCAAAGACTTCTACAACCTCTGAACCACCCATTTCATCTTTAATAAGATCTGCAACTCTTTCAGTATTGCCTGTATCCGTACCGTAAAATAGACCAACCTTGCTCATTTAATTTTCCTTTTTAGTTTAGTATATAATGCTTACCTAAGCTGAGTAATATTAACACAACACCATTTTTTTTAGTTTAAAAAATTTAATAGCCATCTATGAAAAAGACTAATCACAAATTCAAACCTATTGACTGTTTTCAATGCCAGCATCTATACATTACCTGGGACGAAGATAACCCAAAAGGCTGTACTGCTTTTGGCTTTAAGACCAAACGGCTTCCAAGCTTAGTTGTATTTGAAACTTCAGGCGAAAATTGCCACCATTTTTGCCCTAAAACACCCAAACCCAAGCCAAAAAAAAA
>CAZZKU010000258.1:0-1644 GCA_964654635.1 uncultured Piscirickettsiaceae bacterium
TTAACTTAGCACCCAAAAAACCGAGCCTAGCTCGGTTTTTTTATACCTTAAGGAGACACTTAAAAATAAGACCTTTTTTAATCCTAGCCAGTTACAATACCTTACTTAAAGAAGAGATTAACCTTGAAACAAATCCTTAAAGCCACAGCAACCGTTGGAAGCATGACCATGATTTCTCGAATTCTAGGATTCGTACGAGACATGGTTATCGCCCGCTACTTTGGTGCTTCCGCTGGTGCGGATGCTTTTTTTGTTGCCTTTAAAATTCCCAACTTTTTTCGACGCCTATTTGCCGAAGGGGCTTTTTCACAGGCATTCATACCCGTATTAGCCGATGTAAAAGAAAAAGGCGGTAAAGAAGCGGTTAAGCGTTTAATTAATGCACTTAGCTTTCGTATTATTGGTATTTTATTAATCCTAACTGCCTTTGGTGTATTTGGCTCTAGCCTATGGATAATGGCTTTTGCTCCTGGCTTTATAGATGACCCTGAAAAATTTCAACTGGCATCTGACATGTTAGCAATTACTTTTCCGTATCTACTGCTTATTTCTTTGGTCGCCTTTTCATCTGCCATAATGAACACCTACAACCAATTTGCCGTACCCGCTTTTACCCCTGTATTTTTAAACCTAGTGCTAATTACTTTTGCTATTGGCGTATCACCTTATTTAGAAGTGCCTATTATGGCACTGGCATGGGGCGTTTTAGTTGCAGGGGTTATTCAACTACTGTTTCACATTCCATTTTTAAAAAAGCTGGGGTTACTACCTGTTCCCACTGCCAAAAATGATCCAGGTGTTAATGAAGTAAAACGCCTAATAATTCCTGCTTTATTTGGGGTATCTGTTGCCCAAATAAATTTACTAATAGACACAATACTGGCATCTTTTTTAGTAACGGGTTCTGTTTCATGGCTCTATTATTCAGACCGTTTAATGGAATTTCCATTAGGCGTATTCGGCGTTGCCCTAGCAACCATTGTACTACCAGGATTATCTAAAAAAGCCGCCAATGCTGATTGGAAAGGCTTTCAAGCAGACCTTGATTTTGCTCTACGCCTAGTGCTTATTATTGGTATTCCATCGATGATAGGACTGCTATTACTTGCCAAGCCGCTACTAACCACCCTATTCTTTTACGGTGCTTTTACGATGAAAGATGTTGATATGGCAGGTTTAAGCTTAATGGCTTATTCTTTTGGTTTGGTTGGCTTTATTTTAGTTAAGATTCTCGCCCCCGCTTTTTATGCCCGAAAAAACATGAAAACCCCCGTTAAAATAGCGATTGTTGCTCTAGTGGTTAACATGGTAATGAACCTAATTCTAGTCGGACCTTTTGCTCATGTTGGCCTTGCTGCTGCCACCTCAATTTCTGCTTTTGTAAATGCAGGACTGCTTTACTGGTTCTTAGTAAAATCTGGCGTGTTCAAACCACTACAAGGTTGGCTAAAACTGTTTAGTCAGGTTTTCTTAGCCAGCGCGACCTTAATTGTATTTTTGCTTTGGGCTACACCACCAACAGAACATTGGTTTGAACTGCCTGCTACCGCAAGATTAAGTTGGTTAATGGGACTTGTTATTAGCTCTATCCTTTTATATGCAACCACTTTATTTCTACTTGGTTTGCGAATAAAAAGTTTAAAC
>CAZZKU010000259.1:0-1643 GCA_964654635.1 uncultured Piscirickettsiaceae bacterium
CACTAAAAAACCGCTTCCAAGCGGTTTTTTTCGTCTAAAATAAACATCTAATTAATTCGCTCTAAAAGACTCAAAGGCCAGAAATAATATGGAGCTTTCCCTCCTTAAAAAACTGTATTCATTAATACTTGTTACGCTTCAATTTATTACCATAGGGCATATTCTTTATCTTGAACCTATTTTTTCTACAGGCTCTTTTTTGGCTATTCAAGTTATTGCTATGATGATAGGCGTTGCCAGTATTTTTACCTTAGAACCTGGTAAATTTAATGTTCGCCCTATTCCCAAAGAAAATGGAAAGTTACACACTCATGGAGCTTATCGTTTTATTAGACACCCAATGTACAGCTCTCTGCTACTGTTTTTTGCTCCTACTGTTTTTTTAAGTCTTAACCCTCTTAGCTGGTTAACTTATGGCTTACTAATAATCACCTTACTTGCCAAACTACACTTTGAAGAAAGCTTGTTAATTAAAAAGTACCCTGACTATGAAAAATACCAATTAAAAACTAAAAAATTAATTCCTTTCATATACTAAAGTCTTTAAAAAAGTGCGAAAATACCCCAAATTAACAGTGATATTAAGAGAACAACATGACTAAAAAAACCCTTTTAAGTGGGATTCAACCTTCTGGCGATTTAATGATTGGTAACTACATAGGGTCTATTAAAAACTGGGTAGGCATGCAAAATGACTATAACTGCCTATTTTCACTAGTCAATATGCACGCCATCACAGTAGAACAAAACCCTAAAGAATTGCTTAAACGTAGTTTAGATTTTGTTGCTCTATACTTAGCAAGCGGCATAGACCCCGACAAAAGTACCATTTTCATTCAATCTCACGTGCCTGAACACTCTGAACTCGCCTGGATATTAAACTGCTCTACCTACATGGGTGAACTAAACCGTATGACCCAGTTCAAGGACAAGTCTAGCAAGCATGCTCAAAACATTAACGTTGGTTTATTTAGCTACCCAGTGCTAATGGCTGCTGATATTTTACTATACCAAACTAGCCTAGTGCCTGTTGGAGCTGATCAAAAACAACACCTAGAGCTTACTCGTGATATTGCAACTCGCTTTAACAACCGTTTTGATCAAAAAATATTTACAGTACCCGAACCCTTTATCGCACCAACCACTTCTGGTGGGCGCATAATGAGCCTACAAGACCCCCTTTCTAAAATGTCTAAATCAGACACCAATACCAATAACTTTATTGGCTTGTTAGATGATCCTAAAGTAATTTTAAAGAAATTTAAAAAAGCACAAACTGACTCTGGTGCAGAAATTAAGTATGACCTAGAAAATAAGCCTGGGGTGTCTAATTTACTCACCATTTATTCAGTCATTAGTGGGCAAACCATTAAAGAAGTTGAAGCCCTTTTTGAAGGTAAAATGTACGGGCATTTAAAAGTAGAACTTGGTGAACTGGTTGCTGATTATTTAAAACCAATACAAGACAACTTTTATCAAATTAGGAAAGATGAAGCTGAACTAAAAGCAATTCTTGCCCAAGGCGCGAAACAAGCCCGCACACAAGCTCAGGAAACCATACAAAAGGTACATGAAGCAATTGGTTTTGTTTTACCTTGAGGTAGCATAACTTTATATTTTAACAAAAAAACCCGCAACACTCA
>CAZZKU010000260.1:0-1589 GCA_964654635.1 uncultured Piscirickettsiaceae bacterium
GACACTTAATTTAACTCGCTATTTCTTATAAAGCTCTTCTGGTGAAATAATCGGGTTACTGGTTATTTCTGCCTTAGAGCCGTTTATTTGCGTGTAGAAACAACTTTTACGCCCTGTATGACAAGCAGGGCCCGTTTGGTCAACTTGAAGTAAAATGGTATCGCCATCGCAATCAAACGCCAGACTTTTTAACAGTTGAACCTGCCCAGATTCTTCGCCCTTTCGCCAATAAGATTGGCGTGAACGCGACCAATAACATACTCGTCCAGTTGCTAAGGTTTCTAATAACGACTGTTCATTCATCCAAGCCATCATCAATATTTCTTTACTGTCATATTGTTGAGCAATAGCAGGGATTAAACCATTACTGTCATATTTAATTTGAGTGCGTAAATCTTGCCAATCAAACTGCTCACCTTTTGTAGATTTTTCTAAAGACTTAAAGCTGGGAGTTTCCATTATTTGCGACGCTTTGCCTGAGCAAAAGCGGCTGCAAACGGGTTGTTGGTTATTTCGGCTTTTAAAGGTTCTGGTTTTTTAATGGTTACTTGAGACTTACGCCCTTTTTCAAGCAGGGCATTAAATAACTCGACAGTGGCACGAGCATCGGCAAGAGCATCATGTGCATCACCGGGGAAAGGTTTGCCCATCACCACTTCATAAGAATGAGTTAGTTTAGGGGTTTTATAGAACCAATACATCTTTTCAGACTGCCATCTTAAAGCCCCAATTAAATCTTTAGAATAAACGGCAACGTCCATCCAGCAGTTGTAATCTAGCTCAAAATTAAGCATTTTTTTAGCTGCCCCTTTTTCAAGGTAGGCAAAATCTGATTCGGTGCTGTAGGCCAGTACAATGTCGGCATCTTTTAAGATGGTATGAAATTCATCCCATGCATCTGCCAAAAAAGGTGCGTCTTTCACCATTTCAGTGGTTATATTGTGTTTTTCGTTTTCTGGAATATCATAGCCAGGGTTAATAAGTTGGCTATAAAGTTCCGTTCCTGCTAAATCGCAAATAGATACTTGAATAATATCTGCGGTGTCTTTGGTGCAAATATCGGTCGCTTCAATGTCGATACAAACTACTTTTTTGCCTTTAATATCATTGTCGATTTCTTTTAATTTAAAATGGGCATCGTTGCGGCGTTCTTTAATAAGGTTGATTACTTCTGATGAAGTAAATTCTGCCACTAGTTCATGTAGTTTGGTAGTGAGTTGTTTCACCGACTTGGTTAGCGATTTTTGCACCGCTTCGTCATCACTCGCCTTTTTAATAAAGGCATCAATACTCATGCTTTCGCCATTAACCAACATGTTATTTAAAATTTCGTTGACTATTTTTTTATCATCAAAGCCTAGCTTTTCTAACGGCGGAATTTGTAAAGTGGCACTTAAAAACGCTTTTTCACCTTTAGCGGGCGAGGCAATAACATTAATGCCTTTAATATTAAGTCCATCAGAAGAGGCTACTGCCACAATGTATTCTTTAATCGGTTGGTTGCGTTTGTCAATTAGGATTAGTTGTGCGTTGCTCATAGTCTCGTTCATCTGTTTTGTATTAGTAAAAAAAGCATTTTAACTCAAGTT
>CAZZKU010000261.1:0-1587 GCA_964654635.1 uncultured Piscirickettsiaceae bacterium
ATTTTAGAAAAAGCAAGGTTAAGGCGTACCTTTGCTATTATTTCTCACCCCGATGCTGGTAAAACCACGGTAACTGAAAAGCTGCTTTTATACGGCGGTGCTATTCAAATGGCTGGTGCGGTTAAAAGTAGAAAAACTGACCGTGCAGCGACATCAGATTGGATGAAAATGGAGCAGGAACGTGGTATTTCGGTTGCTTCTTCTGTTATGCAATTTCCTTATAAAGATGTGCTGATTAATCTATTAGACACCCCTGGGCATGAAGATTTTTCGGAAGACACCTACCGAACCTTAACCGCAGTAGATTCTGCTTTAATGGTTATTGATGTTGCGAAAGGGGTGGAAGATAGAACCATTAAATTAATGGAAGTTTGCCGTTTGCGTGATACGCCGATTTTAACCTTTATTAATAAAATGGATAGGGAAGGCAAAGAACCCATTGATTTATTAGATGAAGTTGAATCGGTTCTGAAAATTGATTGTGCGCCGATTACTTGGCCAATTGGTATGGGCAAGCAGTTTAAAGGAATTTATCACCTTTATAACGATACTATTCGTTTGTTTGCCGAAGCAGATGGTTTGAATGCCTCTAGCGGTCAGCTTATTAATGGTTTAGACAGCTTGGAGCTAGATAAAATTATCGGCGAGTCGCTTGCCGAAGAGTTTCGTGAAGAAGTGGAGCTGGTTCGAGGTGCAAGCCATACTTTTGAATTAGATGCGTTTTTAGCAGGCAAAATATCGCCAGTATTTTTTGGTTCAGCGGTTAATAATTTTGGTTTACAAGAATTATTAGATGGCTTTGCAGATTATGCACCGCCACCAAAATCTAGACAAACAGAAAATAGGGAAGTGGAAGCAGGCGAAGAAAAACTAACAGGCTTTGTCTTTAAAATTCAAGCTAATATGGACCCTAAGCATAGAGATAGAGTGGCATTTATGCGAATTGTTTCTGGTCATTATAAAGCTGGCATGAAGCTAAATCACGTGCGTATTGGCAAAGAAGTGAAAATTTCAAAAGCGATTACTTTTTTAGCTAATAAGCGTGATTTGGCAGAAGAAGCTTTTCCTGGCGATATTATTGGTTTACACAACCATGGCACAATTAAAATTGGCGATACCTTTAGCCAAGGTGAAAAATTAAAATTTACTGGTATTCCTAAATTTGCACCAGAACTATTTAGGCGTGCTCAGTTAAAAGACCCGATGAAAATGAAAGCGTTACAGAAAGGTTTAAAACAACTTTCTGAAGAAGGTGCAACCCAACTATTTAGACCCATTATTAACAACGATTTAATACTAGGTGCGGTAGGTATTTTGCAGTTTGAAGTGGTCGCACAACGTTTACAAGATGAATATAACGTAGCTTGTATTTTTGAACCAGTTAATGTTAATACTGCTAGATGGGTTATTGGCGACAAGCCAGAGGTTGAAAAGTTTTTGGCTAAAGTGAAAGAAAACATAGCCTATGATGCCGCTGACCAATTAGTTTACATCGCCCCAACACGGGTTAATTTAGCACTGATACAAGAAAGGTGGCCTAATCTAGAGTTTGTGGCTACTTGTGAACATTAAGTGTCTCCTTAATAA
>CAZZKU010000262.1:0-1580 GCA_964654635.1 uncultured Piscirickettsiaceae bacterium
GATAAAAACCATATTTAACTTTGAAAGATTAACATTTCAGAATAAAACTATAATAGAATTGTTGCTTTAAATTTAAAGCTATTTCCATCACCATGACCCTTACTGACATTCAGGCACTTATTTCAGAAGAAATAAAAGCTACTGACAACCTAATTTTAAACAAACTTGCCTCTGATGTGGTGCTTATTAATCAAATTGGGCAATACATTATCAACAGTGGTGGCAAACGCTTGCGTCCATTGCTTGTTTTAATATGTGCCAAGGCTTGCGGTTACCAGGGCAAGCAACATTTAACGATGGCAGCGGTGATTGAGTTTATCCATACTTCTACTTTATTACATGACGATGTGGTCGATGAGTCTAGCACGCGCCGTGGCAATAAAACTGCCAATGAAGTTTGGGGCAATGCTGCTAGCGTATTAGTCGGTGATTTCTTATATTCACGTGCATTTGAAATGATGGTTGAACCTAACAATATGCAAATAATGCAAATCATGTCTGCAACCACCAATGTTATTGCGGAAGGTGAAGTTTTACAACTTTTAAACTGCCATGATGCTAATACAACGACCGAACGCTATATGGAAGTAATACACCGAAAAACGGCTAAACTATTTGAGGCGGCTTCATTGCTTGGCCCGGTACTAGCCAACAAGCCCGAACTTGAAGAAAGTTTTGCTAGCTATGGCGTTCACTTAGGAGCGGCTTTTCAATTGGTTGATGATGCATTAGATTATATGGCTGATGAGGAAACCTTGGGGAAAAACATTGGTGATGATTTGGCTGAAGGGAAACCTACTTTGCCTTTAATCTATGTATTAGAAAATGGCTCTAGCTCAGACAAAGAAACTATCCGCAGAGCAATTGAAACCGAAGGTATCGCTTTATTAGACGAGGTTACTGCTATTATCAAACAAAGCGGGGCAATTGATTACACTATTAATATCGCTCAGTCTGAAGCCAACAAAGCTAAAGAGGCTTTGTCTAACCTAGAAGAGTCTGATATTAAAAAGGCTTTATTAAGCCTTGCAGACTTGGCTGTAAACCGCTCTCATTAGCTTCTCTGAGTAAATCAAGATTTTTTTACTAAACGATGACTTTCACCAAAGTGCCTTTCGAGAGTAGATTGAACCTCTTGAGACTCTAATAGCTCTAACTCTTTGGCAATCTGCTCTTCATGTTCTAAGCGTTCTATTTCTTTCATATTTCGGTAAAGATCTAAATTTTTAATTCTGGTTTTCTGCCAATCAATTCTTTTCAAAATCCAATTAACAAAGAAGCGAATAACATGGCATTCATCTAAACTGGCATACAACAATTCTGGTTTAGGGCGTAAGCCATGTAAACGCTCAACCAAAATTAATTGTTGGTGCTGATCAGCACGTAGGCGGAGATAACCTTGACGACTTTCATCTATGCTAGTTGAATAATACAACCGCACGACTTTGTTAATGCTAAACATGGCTTTAGCCAGAATAGTGGACTCATGCTTGCCATTAATTCCAACGGTATGGATAAAAATATTTTGCGTCATTATGGCTCTAGAAAACCTTTCAATCTCATCAAACGGAACTTCTTTA
>CAZZKU010000263.1:0-1577 GCA_964654635.1 uncultured Piscirickettsiaceae bacterium
CTCTGTTTTTTCCCCTTCACAAACAATTAATATACGGTCATAAGGCTCGCGTTGAGAAGGATTTCTTTTTAAATTAGATTTTGGCTTACGCTTTGCCATAACTCTATATCTCTTTAATATATGGCACGGCACCATATCTACCAGATAAATAAGAGTCTTCTAAATCTTCTCGTCCTTTTCTAGGTTTAAAGTCGGTCAAAGGGATTAGTTCTGTTGCTTGATGTTCATTTTTTTCACAAAACCATACTTGATCACGGCGAAATATCTTTTGATTTAGAATAGCTGTTTCATGAGTCGTAAAAATTAATTGAGCATTTTTAGGGTTAGTTTTTTTATTATGAAACAACTCTACTAAATATTTAACTAATTTAGGATGCAGATTATCGTGCAATTCATCAACTACCAAAATCTGACCCTGTTCCAATACCGATAACCAAAGAGCCGCAAAGGAAAATAATTTTTGGGTTCCCGTTGACTCTTCTTTCAAATCAAACAAAACTTCATTTCCTTGCTTAGTGGTATGTAAGGTCTTAATTTTAGTTTCTATCATGGCTCCTTCATTTGATTTTAAAACCATGTCATGAAGAAATTCAGGAATTTCTTCAAGATTTACATTTTTTTGTTCTATTTGAATGTCTTCAATATTAATATCGGCTTCCTGTAAAAATCTTATTACACTTTCTGTCCTACCTTCTTTACAAAATTTTGCAGTAAAATCTGTAGGAAAGCCACCTACCCCAATAAGTAATATTTTTTTAGTAAACCAATCAAAAACAGAGATTAATTGTTCATTGTTTAACTGTATTGCTGTCGATAAAAATAACGAATTATCTCTCGTCGCTTGTTTCCAAAGTTGCTTTTCTCCTACAAAACTAGAACCGAACGACCAATCATACAGTCCTTGTTCTTCATTCCACTCTCTAAAAAACCAGTTCTGTGCTTTTCCTTTAGGGTAGGCAAATAGCCATTCTTCATGAACTTTAGAAGATGTTACGCTAAACCCATACTGGTACCTCACACTATTAGAAATAAACTGCATTTCAAACTCGGTCGGGATATTAAAAAACTCTTCATTTAATTTAAAATCCATTCGAGGGAATAGGTCGCCTCTCTGAGCGGCTGCTGCTGATCTATCTATAATAACCCGCATCATTCTTAATGCTTTTAACAAATTAGACTTACCAGATGCATTCGCTCCATAAATAACAGCACTATTTAGTAGCTTATATTTTTTTAGATATTCAGAGTCATCTAGTGAAAAACAAGCCGTATTCTGCTCTTGTTTCAGCGAACTAGCTACCATACTCAGCGTTTGCTTTTCTGCAATAGAAAGAAAGTTACTTACTGAAAATTCAATTAACATTAGTCTTTACCATAATGTAAAACACAAAGTAACAGTGTTTTTTGACAAAAAGCGTCCATTTTGGACGTTAAAACCCTATCATAGCAAAAAAAACAAGTTAAAATCTAAAGAAGATTGCCTTTTTTATAGCTCATATAAATTTGGGGTATTGCTAAACTAGAGAGCTTTAACCGAATAAATATCATAACGAGTATTCGGGCTTTTAATTTGGCTA
>CAZZKU010000264.1:0-1548 GCA_964654635.1 uncultured Piscirickettsiaceae bacterium
TCTCGATGATAAGGGTGGTTTTGAATAACTGACCAACCACGATAAATTTGCTCGGCAACCATCACTCTAACCAAGGGGTGCGGTAAAGTTAGTTTAGACAAACTCCATTTCCAACTTGCTTTAGCAATTAATTCAGCCGACAAACCATCTGGTCCGCCAACCACTAGGGCAATATCTTGCCCTGATGCTAGCCATTCTTCTAGTTTATTAGCAAATTTAAGCGTGCTGGGTTGTTGACCATTTTCATCTAAAATAACCAGCATCGAACCTTTAGGAATTGCCTCTTCAATTCGCTTGGCTTCTTGTTGTTTGTATTTTTCAACCGAGCCCGTTTTTCCTCTAGTTGCCATTGGCAACTCTACCAATTTTAGTTGGCAAGATTTTGGTAAACGCTTTTCATATTCGTAGTAACCATCTTGTACCCACTTGGGCATTTTTTGCCCGACTACAATAAAATGAATAATCAAAACCTAAGCTCCCAGCTCGCCTAATCTTCGCTAACTTCTACTCGCTCTGGCTTTCTTTCCCATAACTTTTCTAGTTGATAATGCTCACGAGCGGATTCGGTCATAACATGCACCACCACATCGCCTAAATCAATTAGCACCCATTGCGGATCTTGAGTAGTTTCCACACCTAAAGGTGGTTCATCAATATCTTTAAATGCTTGAGCAACAGCATTACCGTTATATTTTACATGAGTGGTTGAAGTACCACTTGCAACAATCATTCGGTCGGTAAAGGAGCTAATACCTTCTACATTCATTACTTGTATATCGCGTGCTTTTCCATCTTCTAGGGTTTTAACCACTAGAGCTTCAATTTGTTGTACGTTCATAACTGTATAGTTTCTCTTTTTTAATGTAGTTTATTACTGTCGTTGGCAGTAAATAATTAATTGATTTATTTAACTGAATTTGTTGTTTTATATGGGTTGAACTAATGTCTAATTGGCTAATTTTTTGCTCCACAATTTGCCCCTTAGCCAGGTTAAGTTTTTTGGCTTGATGTTGTTGCCACAGTTTAAAACTTTCTCCCTGCATGGGAATTTTATCACCTGGTCGATTCATTACCACAATATTTACTAATTCTAAAATTTTAGCGGGTTGTCGCCAGCTAGAAAAACTAGCAAAAGCATCGGTTCCCATTATTAAAACCAAAATATCTTGTGGGTACTGTAATTTCAACTGGGTTAAAGTGTCCACCATAAAAGAATTACCCGCTCGGTTTAGTTCAGTTTTATCTAGCTTAAAACCAGCTTGACCTTGTATTGCTAAGCTAACCATTTCACATCTTTGCTTGGCAGATACACTAGGAATATCACGATGCACCGGTTGAAACGAAGGGATAAAAAGCACTTCATCTAAACCTAATGATTCCTTTACTTCTAGTGCTGAACGCAGATGACCAAAATGAATAGGGTCAAATGTACCACCATGAATACCAATTAACCTTGCCACTTAGTGTTTTATTCCTTTGAGAGATTTGCACGAAATAAGTTATTATACAAGTATGCATAATAATTACGTTAAAAATATAGAATTGCCT
>CAZZKU010000265.1:0-1526 GCA_964654635.1 uncultured Piscirickettsiaceae bacterium
GCCAGGGGTGGTAGCTAAAATCTTAATGCTCATAAAAAAACATTAGAAAATCATTAAATAATAAGATATTGGCAGATAAATAAAACAAGTTCAATAAATTGAATTAAATAATAATTATGCGGTTAAAATTGTCTCAAATAGATTTTAAAACATTCTTAATATCTAAATTATAAACTAGAGAAGGGTTTCCACATGAAAAAAACGCTATCAATAAAACTATTACCACTGGCAGTCTTGCTAGCTATCTCAAGTAGCTCCGCACAGTCAGCTAACTGGCTTATGTTGCAAGGTACTGAAAAACCAAATGCGCCTACAACCAAACTTTGGGGGTTTATCCAAGTAGATTACCAACAAACCGATGATACCAAATTAAAAGCCGGACCTTATAAAGGTCAATCAGCGGCATTTAATCAAATGGCGCCTCAACAATCTACCTCGTCTGGATTTAATGTTAAGCGTGCCCGTATTGGGGTAAGAGGGAGCAATGTTGCTGGTGATGATAAAATTAATTATTTCTTACTAACCGAGTTTGGAAATAATGGAATGACAACGGGCAAAGGGGGTTCACAGGGGCAATTAACTGATGCCAGCATTACTTTAAACCACATTCCTGGTGCTCGTGTTCGTGTTGGTTTGTTTAAAACACCTGGAGCAGAAGAGGCTGGACAGGCGATCGGAACCATGAATTATGTTAATTTTAGTACTGTAACCGACCGTTTGCTTATGGAACGTCATTTTAACAACGCTACAGGTGAAACCAGCAGATCTGCTCCAGCAGCTTCTTTTCGTGATATAGGTGTGCAGGTATTTGATACTTTTAATTTGTCTGGTTGGGATACTAGTTATGCAGTAATGTACGGAAATGGTAATGGCTTATCACTAGATAATGACACCAATAAGGACCTTTATTTATATGCCTCTACCGAGAAAAAATTAACTAAGAAAGGTGGTCCAAGAGCAAAAAGCTTAAAGCTTTTTGCTTGGAATCAAACTGGTAAAAGAACCTTAGATGATGTTGGTGAAAAAGACCGCTCTAGAACAGGAGTTGGAACAACATTCTGGAATGGAAAATTCCGTTTTGCAGCTGAATACATGCAAGCAGATGGTATGATATTTGGCGGAACAAAAGGAGCAGGCCTTTCTTCTGATGGCGCTACTATCAGTGTTTTAACAGACCAAACCGCAGATGGTTATTATCTTGATTTTGGTTATCGAGCAATGAAGAACCTTGAATTAAATGTAAGATATGATTATTTAGACAGTGGTAATAAAAAAGATGCTAAAACAGGCACTAATAAAGACGTACAAAGAGAGTTCACCACCACAACTATTGGTGCACAATACTTTCTTAACAAGAAAACTACTTTAACAATGAACTATGAAATACGAGGAATAACCGCTCCTGGAGCTCCATCAGCAGCACCTGTTCACAAAATAGTAGATTCAATTGATAACAGACTGGCTTTACAGTTACGTCTAATCTTCTAGCTCCTATTTAAAAACTCTTAATACGGGTGTGGCAAACA
>CAZZKU010000266.1:0-1514 GCA_964654635.1 uncultured Piscirickettsiaceae bacterium
TTAAAAAGCAAAAATCAATTTAGAGAGAAGGATTTAGCGTGAGGTTTTTTTCTGGTTAAGAGTTTTTAAGACAAGAATAAGAATGAATAAACTTAGGTAAATTAACGGCTCTTGATAATCCACTTTTTGTACCATAATGCCATGAGTAATACCGAGCAAGATAATTGGGTAAATTAATTTATGCAAGGTTTTCCAGTGTTTTTTTAGCTTTCGTTGCCATTTTATGCTAGAAGTAATGGCTAAAGGGATTAATAAAATAAAAGAAAGCATGCCGACCAAAATAAAGGGTCTCTCTATTATGTCAATAAAAGTATCTTTAATAGAAAATGCCATATCAAATACAAAATAAATACCCAGGTGCAATATAGCGTAACCAAAAGCGGCTAAGCCAAAAGTTCGTTTGATTAGATGTTCAGGCAAGAACCACTTAATAGCAAAAACCTGTCTTAAATAAGGTACTAATAAAGTGATTAATAAAAAATAAATTACCCAAGAGCCTGTAAAGCCTTCTAGGGTATCAACGGGGTTAGCACCCAATTTATCTTGTAAAAATAGCCCCGTTAAATAAAAGAAGGGCAGGCTACAAATTAAAATTAAAATAATCAGTTTTAAGCTTTTCATCTAAAAAAATTCTTTTAAATCCATGCCTTTATAAAGGTGAGCCACTTCTTTTTGATAGCCATTAAACATTAAGGTTTTCTTTTTGAAAAAAGAGCCCAAAGGCCGTTCTTTAGCTTGAGACCATCTTCGGTGAGGTACATTTGGGTTAACGTTAGAATAAAAACCATATTCTTTGGGGGAGATATCTGTCCAGCTAGAGGTGGGTTGTTGTTCAACTAATTCTATTTTCACTATAGATTTTGCACTTTTAAAACCATATTTCCAAGGCACAATTAAGCGAATAGGCGCCCCATTTTGGTTTGGCATACTTTTGCCATACATGCCCGTTGCCATTAAAGTAAGTGGGTTCATTGCTTCATCTAAGCGTAAGCCTTCTACATAAGGCCAGTTAATGGTTTTTATTCGTTGTCCTTTTAGGTTGGTTGGATCATTAATGCTGGTAAATTTTACATACTTTGCTTTAGAAGAGGGTTCTACAAACTTGAGTAAGTCTGCTAGGGGAAACCCACTCCAAGGTACGACCATTGACCAACCTTCAACGCATCGAAAACGATAAATTCGTTCTTGGTTAGGGAATAGTTTTTCTAATTTATCCATATCAAAGGTCATCGGTTTATGGCAAAGCCCTGTTACTTCAACTTGCCAATTTTTGGTTTTTAACGAATCAGCAAATTTAGAAGGGTCAGACTTAGCCGTTCCTAGTTCATAAAAATTATTGTAATGGGTTGCGTCATGTTCATTGGTTAATTTTAAGTCGGCTTGAAAGTTAGGGTTTATTTGAGTATTAAAAGCATAACTGGTAAGTGGGCTTGCCATTAAGCCTAAAGTAGTCAGTTTTTGAATAAAAGCTCTTCTATTTAAATACAAGCTTTCATCGGTTACCTCATTTTCGA
>CAZZKU010000267.1:0-1510 GCA_964654635.1 uncultured Piscirickettsiaceae bacterium
CTAAATTAAGGACTAAACGAAGATCCACAACCACAAGTAGTAGAAGCATTTGGATTTTCAATTACAAATCTAGCACCTTGCAAATCTTCAAGATAGTCTATTTTAGCACCTACTAAATACTGGAAACTCATAGGGTCAATCATCAATCTAACCCCATCTTTTTCTACCACAGTATCATCATCTGCTTGAGACTCATCAAAAGTAAAACCGTATTGGAAGCCTGAACAACCGCCACCAGAGATATAAACTCTTAATTTAAGATCTGGATTACCTTCATCTTCAATTAAACCACTTACTTTAGCCGCAGCAGACTCTGTAAAATTTACTGGAGTTGGCATTTGTGACATAAAAATATCCTTAAATTTTAAAACCATGGTCGATATTATAACAAAAAATCTATTTTAAGGAGACAAAGCAACTTGATTAAGACCTAAATTTTCAGCCAAACCAAACATAATGTTCATATTTTGCACTGCTTGACCTGCCGCTCCTTTCACTAAATTATCAATGACTGAAGTCACCACCACCTTGTTTAAACCAGGCGGCACATATACTGCTAAACGCACCATGTTTGAGCCTTTTACCATCTTGGTATCAGGTTCACTATTTGCTGGCATTACATCAACAAAAGGCTCATTTTTATAAGTTTCTTCAAATAATTCTTGTAGCTCTTGTTGTGAAGTTTTTTGAGTTAAATTAGCATACAAAGTTGCCTCAATACCCCGAATCATTGGAACAAGATGCGGCACAAAAGTTAAGCCGACTGATTTGCCTGCCATTTTATCCAACCCCTGTTTAATTTCAGGCTGATGACGGTGTCCATTAATAGCATAGGCTCTAAAACTTTCAGCTGTTTCAGCACCTAACGAAGCCACTTTAGCACCACGACCAGCTCCACTGACTCCTGATTTTGCATCGGCAATTAAATCAGTCGTGTCAATTAAGCCTGCTTTAATTAACGGTTGAAAACCAAGCTGAATTGCTGTTGGATAACAACCTGGGTTAGCAATAACCTTAGCGGTTTTAATTGTTTCACGAGCCACCTCTGGTAAACCATAAACCACCTGTTGCATAATTTCAGGGCAACCATGCTCCATGCCATACCATTTTTCCCAAACCGCCATGTCTTCAATTCTAAAATCTGCGGCCAGGTCAATTACTCGCACACCAGCTTCAACTAGCTCTGGTGTTATTTTCATTGCCACGCCATGTGGGGTTGCAAAAAACACTAGATCACATTTTTTTAGTAATTCAATGTTAGGCACGCTAAATTCAAGCTCATAAAAACCACGTAAATTAGGAAACATATCGACAACTTTCGTCCCTGCCTCACTACGCGAAGTAATCGCAACTACCTCTGAACTAGGGTGATTGGCTAACAAACGCAACAGCTCAACGCCGGTATAACCTGTCCCGCCTACAATACCAATTTTGACTGCTTTTTCTGCCATTACAACTCTTATTGCTTTAATTTTAAAAAACCTATTTTAACAAATAGACTTAACATTCA